>NZ_JAEIMH010000076.1:0-44123 GCF_016464295.1 Streptomyces sp. N35
CGCCCCGGACCCCTCATCCGAACTTCGTTCGGATCTGCTCAATCGCCGCAGGGGCTGAGTGTGCCGGACCGGCTGAGGTGGCCGGACGGGCCGAGATGGCCGGACCGGCTGAGATGGCCGGACGGGCTGAGGTGCCGGACCAGCTCCCTCGGCAGGCCGTGCGTGTCGTGCAGGTAGCGGTAGTCGTCCTCCGTCAGGGGGCGGTCCTGGTACTCGGGGCGGGAGACGATCTTGTGGCCGCGGTTCAGGAGGTGGCGGAAGCGGGTTTCCTCCTCGTGGAGGACCGTGCGGACGGAGTCCGGGTCGTCCCGTAGACCGAAGTGGGACTGCGTGTGGGAGACGAGCTCGCGCGGCAGGTCGCCGAGGGTGCGGTCGGGGTCCTCGCGCCAGAGCGTCGTGAGCGTGCGGCGGATCAGGCGGCGCGGGACATAGCCCCGGCCGGTGTTGGACGGGTGGACGCCGTCTCCGTGGATCACGGTGAGCGAGCGCAGGTGGTCGACCACCAGGCGGAGGTCCGAGGGCTCGTCGATGTCCCAGAGGCCGGGCACGAGACGCATCCACGGCTCGAAGAGGTCGGTCCCGTAAACCGAGTCCTTGCCCTGCAGGACCGACACGAGGCGTTCGAGGCCCATGCCGGTGTCGACGTTCTGCTGCCGCAGCGGCGTGAGGCTTCCGTCGTCGTGGCGGCGGTAGCGCATCATCACGTGGTTCCAGACCTCGACCCATCGGGGGTCGGTGGTCGGGGTCCCCTGGGGCGGGGTGCCGTCCCCGCCGGTCCAGACGAACAGTTCCGAGTCGGGACCGCAGGGTCCCGTCGGCCCGTTGGACCACCAGTTCTCCTCGCCGCCGGTCAGCTCGATGGGGAGGCCGGTCTCCCGCCACGTATCGAGGGATTCCTCGTCGACGCCGACCTGCTCGTCGCCGCCGAAGACCGTGACGTGGAGGCGGTCGCGCGGGATGCCGAAGCCTTCGTGCAGCAGCTCGTACCCCCAGAGCAGGCTCTGCGGACCGCCGTAGTCGCCGAGGGACCAGGAGCCGAGCATCTCGAAGACGGTGAGGTGGGTGCTGTCGCCCACCTCGTCGAGGTCCGTCGTCCGCAGGCAGCGCTGGACGTTGACCAGGCGCCGGCCGAGCGGGTGGGGGCGGCCCTCCAGATACGGCGTGAGGGGGTGCATGCCCGACGTGGTGAACAGGACCGGATCACCGGGCGGCGGCAGCAGGGTGCTGCCGGTGATCAGGTCGTGCCCGCGCTCACGGAAGAAGCGGGTGAAGGTGTCGATGGTCTGCTCGGTGGTGAGCGGAGTGTGGTCCGGCTCGGTGGTGAGCAGGGTGTGGTCCGGCTCGGTGGTGAGCGGGGTGTGCTGCGAGGTACGCATGGCGGGGCCCTTTCGGGTCGGGATGACCGGAAAGGACCGCGCGAAGAGCTGCTGTTTGACGAGGGGTACGACACAGCGGCGCCGGCGATCCGTTTCCGGTCGCCGGCGGTGTGAGGAGTGAGGAGATCAGGCGGCGGCAACCGGCGAGCGGGGCGCTCGCGCGGCTGCGGTGTGCGTATGCATGCGGGTGATCTCCATGTTCTCCACCGTAACAGCGGGTGGCGTGGGTGGGCTCGGGATTTTCGGCGGGCGCACGTCTGCCCCGGCAACCCTCGTCCGTCCCCCGCTGCCCCGCCCGGCCCGGCAGCCCTCGTCCGTCCCCCGCTGCCCCGCCCGGCCCGGCAGCCCTCGTCCGGCCCCGGCTACCCGCCCAGCCCCGGCAACCCCACCCGACCCCGACTACCCCCGCCCAGCCCCCGCCCGCCCCAGGGCTCCCCGCTGCGGGCCGATCCCGCCCGGTACCGCCCGGGCCCGGGCGGGCATCCCTGTCCAGCACGTGCCGCGGCGCGGGAGCAGCCGTCGCAGCCACAGCTCCCCCGGGACCAGATCCGCCCGTCCGTCCACCCGTACGGACTCCCCCGCGGCCGCCGCCCGCAGCGCCTTCTGGACCACCCGGCCCTCGACGAGGCCGGCCTGCGCGAGCAGCGGTGTGGCGAACAGGTCCACCAAGTCCTCGACAGCGACCCGGAGTCCGAGCTTCTGGGCGGCCGTGGACGTCGCGTACGAGGGTGCGCCCCAGCCCACCGGCAGGTCCGTCACGCCGGCGCCCTCCAGGACGGTCCTGAGCACCGCCGCCCGTGCACCGGGCTGTATGCGCAACGAATCCGGGAGCGCACGGCAGGCCCGTACGACCTGGTTGTCGAGGAACGGGGTGTGCAGGCGCTGGAAGCGGACCTCCGCGGCCTGTTCGAGTACGCGCAGATCCGCCGCGTGCCGCGCGAGGGCCGCGCGGGCCCGGCGTTCACCCGGACGCTGGCCGGGCCCCGCGCCCGGACGGGTCGCCGACTGCTCCAGGCGAACCGATACTTCAGCGAGCGCCTCGCCGGTCAGCCAGCGCGCGGCGGGCCCTGGCCGCACCCAGGTCAGCGCGGCGAGCGAGGCGCCGACGGGGCCCGTGGGCTCCTCGAGGACTCCGGCGCGCAGGCGCAGTGCGGCGTCCTCGATGCCCGAGCGGTAGGAGGTACGGGCCAGGCGGCGGGCCGCTCCGTACACCTTGGCGGGGACCAGTACGGAGCTCATCGAGCCTTCCGTACGCGCCAACGCCGCGACCGGACGCACGAGATGACGGCGGCGGCGGTCCATGAGGAGGTCGGCGAGACGGGCCGGGTGGGCGTCGAGGACTTGGCGCGCGCCGTACCCCGACAGGTGGTCCGCGCTGCCGGAGGCGAGCCGGAGTCTGTGCCGGGCGGCGGTGACGAGGGACGGGCCCGGTTCGTCCGTGAGCGGGCCGTCCAAGTCGGCGTACGGCAGGGCCTCTTCGCCCGCCGGGACCACGACGTGGTGGAGGCGGGGGTTGGTGGCGAGGGCGCCGGCGCGGCCGAGTTCGGCTTCCTGGCGGCCGCCGGTCAGGTCGTTGAACGTGACGGCGAGCAGCCGCTCCCCCGCGCCCGTGCCGTGGCCGAGCACGGTGCCCGGCATCCCGGGCAGTCCGGCGGCGAGCAGCGCGAGCGTGCCGGAGGCCGGGCCGCCGGACAGGTCGGCGCCGATGCCGGGGACCGGCATGCGGGAGGCGCGGCGTTCGGCGGGGCCCATGCCCGGGACGGGTCCGGGGTCGATGTCCGGTACGTGGCGGGGTGCGGAGAGCCGGGCCCGTACCGCGTCGACCAGTGCTTCCCGTACGCCGTCCACCGCGCGTGTGGCGTCCAGCTCCGCCGCGGCGACGGCGAGGGAGGCCACCGGCTCGTATCCGGCGATCTCGCGTGCGCCGTCGCGCAGGATCAGGGCGTGCCCGGGCGGGATGCGCCGCACGTCCGCGTACGGGGTGGAGTCCTGGAGCGCTTCGGGGACGTCGGGGCAGGCGAGCAGCGCCGCGAGATGGCCGATGTCGAGGTGCGCCTCGATGAGGTCGGCGAGCGGCAGGGCCGCGGTGGCATACGCGGTACCGCCGGCCCACGGGGTGTAGAACACCGGGCGTGCGCCCGCGAGATCACCGGCGACCATGATGCGGCGGCCGACCTGGACCACCGCCGGATAGCTGCCGGCCCACGCGGTCAGATGCCGCAGCGCGCCGCCGCGGGCCGCGACCAGGCCGAGGCGCAGCTGCTCGTCGCTCGCGCCGCAGGTGCCGAGTACGGCGATACGGGTCCGGTCGTCGGCCCTGACCACACGGACCTCGTCGGGCCGCCAATCGCCCACCGCCCACAGGGGATCCGGATCACCCCACAGAAGCTGGGAGCCCACGGGGTGCACGGTCTCGCCGGCCTCGCTGCCGCCGCCAAGCCGGCCAAGAGGGCCGGACGCCCTCGCGGTGGTACTGCTCCACCCCACCAACCACCGCATCGCGCCTCCACAGCCTGTGGACAACAAGTGCACCGTCTGACTCGGTCAGTTCGGCACCATGCTGCCACGAAGCGGGCGCATCGGAGGGGGAGGCGGGCGCGCCGTTTGCGCCTCTGTGCTTCCGCGCGGGCCGGGGCAACTGCTGGCTGGATCCGGCCATTTCGCGCGCAATGGGGCGTACGGCAGGCGCGGGCCGGGGCAACGCGCGATCCGGGAGGCGCGCTTGGCCTCCCGGACCGGTCCGCCACCCGCGGGGATGTAGGCGGCGGCGTCCCCCAGCCCACCGGTTGCCAGCGCACGGTGGGCCGGCCCACGCATCCTCATGGAAGCGCTCCCGCACCGGTCGGTGAAGAGCGCACGGGCGGGCGCACGGCCACACGCCGGGAGCACACCGCAGCAAGACCGCACTCCTGTACAGACAACTTTCTCGCCATCCGGAATCCCGCCCCTTAACGCTTGGAATGCGGGGAACTACGCTGGGTTTACGAATGCCGCGCGGTTATGCCAGCCGTGGTGAACCGGCGCGGCAGCCGTCTGTGTCGAGGGGTGGCGCATGTCCAGGGAGCAACGCGGGCCGAACGAAAAGCTCGGCACCGTTCTCGCCCTCGCGGGAATCAGCAACGCGGGCCTCGCCCGCCGGGTCAACGACCTCGGATCGCAACGGGGTCTGACCCTCCGCTACGACAAGACCTCGGTGGCCCGCTGGGTCTCCAAGGGCATGGTTCCGCAGGGTGCGGCCCCGCACCTGATCGCCGCGGCCATCGGCCAGAAGCTCGGCCGGCCCGTGCCGCTGCACGAGATCGGTCTCGCGGACGCCGACCCGGCGCCCGAGGTGGGTCTCTCCTTCCCGCGCGACATCGGCGCGGCGGTGAAATCGGCGACCGAGCTGTACCGGCTCGACCTCGCAGGACGCAGGGGCACAAGTGGCGGGATCTGGCAGTCGCTTGCGGGCTCGTTCGCCGTGAGCGCCTATGCGACACCCGCGTCCCGGTGGCTGATAACACCCGCCGACAGCTCGGTGGAACGTACGGCGGAGCAGGCCCGGCAGATCGCCGAGTCCGCACCGGCCGGCGAGAAGCCGCTGCGCGTCGGCCACAGCGACGTACGGAAACTGCGCGAGGCGGCCCACGACGCGCGGCGCTGGGACTCCAAGTACGGCGGCGGGGACTGGCGTTCATCCATGGTGCCCGAGTGCTTACGGGTCGAGGCCGCGCCCCTGTTGCTGGGAACGTACTCGGACGAAGTGGGACGCGCCCTGTTCGGCGCGACGGCCGAACTCACGCGCCTGGCGGGCTGGATGGCCTTCGACACCGGCCAGCAGGAGGCCGCCCAGCGCTACTACATCCAGGCCCTGCGGCTCGCCCGCGCGGCAGCCGACGTCCCGCTCGGCGGCTACGTCCTGGCCTCCATGTCGCTCCAGGCCACCTACCGCGGCTTCGGCGACGAGGGCGTCGACCTCGCGCAGGCCGCCCTGGAGCGCAACCGGGGCCTGGCCACCGCGCGCACCATGAGCTTCTTCCACCTCGTCGAGGCCCGGGCGCAGGCCCGCGCCGGTGACGCGCACGCGGCGGGCGGCGCCCTGAAGTCCGCCGAGGGCTGGCTCGAGCGGTCCCGCGACGGTGACAACGACCCGTCCTGGCTGGGCTTCTACTCCTACGACCGGTTCGCGGCCGACGCCGCCGAGTGCTACCGCGACCTCAAGGCACCGCGCCAGGTACGGCGGTTCACCGAGCAGGCCCTGTCCAGCCCGACCGAGGAGTTCGTCCGCTCGCACGGTCTGCGGCTCGTGGTGAGCGCGGTCGCCGAGCTGGAGTCGGGCAACCTGGACGCGTGCTGCGCGCAGGGCCTGCGGGCCGTGGAGGTCGCGGGGCGCATCTCGTCGGCGCGGACCACCGAGTACGTACGGGATCTGCTGCACCGTCTGGAGGCGCACGGGGACGAGCCGCAGGTGATCGAGTTGCGGGAGAGGGCCCGGCCGCTGCTGGTGGCGCCGGCGTGAGCGAACTGCTCCGCACAGTCCTTCCGGTACGGGTTTGAGCGCGTTGTCAGTGGCGCAGTGCACTATCGGACACATGGGCGTACTCGGCGTCCGTGACGGACTCGGAGCTCTCCGGAGGTGAGGCGCGTGGCCCTGCGCGGCCCGGCAGACGGCAGACAGCTGTCGTACGACTGCGATGTGCTCGTCATCGGCGGCGGCATCGTCGGACTGTCGACGGCGTATGCGCTGACGCGCGCCCGGCCGGGGATACGGGTCACGGTCCTCGAGAAGGAGCCCGGGCCCGCCCGGCACCAGACGGGGCGCAACAGCGGGGTGATCCACAGCGGGATCTACTACCGGCCCGGGTCGCTCAAGGCGCGGTTCGCCGTCGAGGGCGCCGCGGAGATGGTCAAGTTCTGTGCCGAGCACGGGATTCCGCATGCCGTCGGCGGCAAGCTGATCGTCGCCACCGAGCGCTCCGAGCTGCCCCGGCTGCACGCCCTGGTGCAGCGCGGCCGGGAGAACGGGATTCCGGTTCGGGAGCTGGGCCCCAGCCAGATCACGGAGTTCGAGCCCGAGGTGCGGGGGCTCGCGGGGATCCATGTGGCCACGACCGGGATCTGCGACTTCGGCGCGGTGGCCGTACAGCTGGCTTCGCTGGTACGGGACGCGGGCGCCGAGATCCGGTACGGGGCGGAGGTCACGCGGATCGACCGGCGCGCGGACCGGGGGGTCGCGGTGCGCACGGCGTCCGGGGCGATCGTGCGCGGCCGCGTTCTGGTGAACTGCGCGGGGCTGCACTGCGACCGTGTGGCGCGCCTCGCGGGCGACGACCCGGGGATGCGCATCGTGCCGTTCCGCGGCGAGTACTACGAGCTGGCCCGGCCCGAGCTGGTGCGCGGCCTGGTCTACCCCGTGCCCGACCCGGCGTTCCCCTTCCTCGGCGTGCACCTCACGCGCGGCATCGACGGCGGGGTCCATGTCGGGCCCAACGCCGTGCCCGCCCTCGCGCGCGAGGGATACGACTGGTCGGTGGTACGCCCCCGCGAGCTGGCGGACACGCTCACCTGGCCCGGCTCGTGGCGGATAGCCCGCGAGCACTGGCGCTACGGTGCGGGCGAACTGCGCCGCTCCCTGTCCCGCCCGGCCTTCACGCGCGCGGTCCGCCGACTGCTCCCCGCGGTCATGGAATCGGACCTCCATCCGGCCCCGGCGGGCGTCCGCGCCCAGGCGGTCCTGCGCGACGGCACCTTGGCGGACGACTTCCTGTTCGTGGAGGGCGCACGGACCGTGCATGTCCTCAACGCCCCCTCACCTGCGGCCACGGCTTCGCTGCCGATCGGGCGGGAGGTGGCGCGCAGGGTGCTGGCGCAGGTGGGCTGACCGGCGGGACGCGCCCCTGCGCAACCCTCCGTAGAATCGACCCCACTGTGTCCGAGCATCCCGAAACCCCCGCCGCCGCCCCCACCCAGGGCCGCCCCGACCCGTACGACGCCGAGACCCGCGCCGCCGCCTCCGCCGCCCGCGCGGAGAAGAACCGACGGTTCGCCGAGGGCGAGGGACCGAGTCCCGACCCCGCCGGGTCGCATTTCGAGCGGCGGATCCGCAGCTTCCAGCCGCGCCGCAGCCGCGTCACCCTGAGCCAGGGCGACGCCCTGCGCAGGCTGTGGCCGAAGTGGGGCATCGAGATCGACGGCAAGCAGCGGCTCGACCTGGCCGAGATGTTCGAGGGACGCCCCGTCGTCCTCGAGATCGGCTTCGGCATGGGCGAGGCCACCGCGCAGATGGCCGCGGACGACCCGGACACCGGCATCCTCGCCGTCGATGTGCACACCCCCGGCCAGGGCAACCTCCTCGGGCTCGCCGAGCGGAACGGACTCGACAACGTCCGCGTGGCCAACGGCGACGCGATCATCCTGCTCAGCGAGATGCTCCGGCCCGACTCCCTCGACGGCGTGCGCGTCTACTTCCCCGACCCCTGGCCCAAGAAGCGCCACCACAAGCGCCGCATCATCCAGCCGGAGTTCCTGACGCTCGCAGCGTCCCGTCTGAAGCCCGGCGGGTTCATCCACTGCGCGACGGACTGGGAGGAGTACGCCGAGCAGATGCTCGAGGTGCTCGAGGCCCACCCCGACTTCACCAACTCGCAGCCGGACGGCGGCTACACCCCGCGGCCCGCCTTCCGCCCCCTGACCCGCTTCGAGGGCAAGGGGCTCGACAAGGACCATGTGGTCCACGACTTGATCTTCGTGCGTACGTAGGGTCGGGGTCTCCCGGGGTTCCGGGCGCTCCTCTTCGTCGCGCCCGGCATCGCACAAGCCCCCTGCGGCTCGTTAGGGTCGAGGGGTGAACGCACCGCCCCAGCCTCCGCACCCGCCGGCCCACCCGGTCGCCGGTCTCGGCAGGCCTGTGCACTGGTGGCAGCGCCGTGCCGTGAAAGCCGGCGCGCTGATCACCCTGCTCGCCCTGTCCGGTCTGGTGATCCTCGCGCTGGTCCGCAAGGAGACCGGCACCGAGGGCTTCCTGGTGGGTCTGGCCCTCGCGATATTTCCCGTACCGCTGCTGATAGCCGCGTTCCGCTGGCTCGACCGGGTCGAACCGGCGCCCTGGCGGAACCTGATCTTCTCGTTCGCGTGGGGTGCCTGCGCGGCCGCGCTGATAGCGATCGTCGCGAACTCCTTCGCCACCCGCTGGATAGCCACCAGAACCGCCGACCCCACGAGCGCCGACACCCTCGGCGCCACCGTCGTCGCCCCGGTCGTCGAGGAGACGGTCAAGGCGGCGGCGATCCTGCTCGTCTTCCTGTTCCGCAGACGGGACTTCAAGGGTCTCGTCGACGGCGTGGTGATATCCGGGGTCACGGCCACCGGCTTCGCGTTCACCGAGAACATCCTCTATCTCGGCAACGCCTACGGCACCGACGAGGCCAGCGGAGTCGACGGCATCGGCTTCGACTCGGTCACCGCGGCGACCTTCTTCGTCCGCATCGTGATGTCCCCGTTCGCCCACCCGCTGTTCACGGTCCTCACCGGCATCGGCTTCGGCTTCGCCGCCCTCGCCGCCGACCGGCACCGCCTCCGCCGGATCCTGTTCCCGGTCGCCGGCCTGCTGCTCGCGATGGGGATGCACGCCGCGTGGAACGGCTCCGCCTCCTTCGGCGGCCTGGGCTTCTTCTTCGTCTACGTCGGCTTCATGGTCCCGTCGTTCGGCCTGCTGACCTGGCTGACGATCTACAGCCGCCAGCGCGAACTGCGCACGGTCCGCGAGGAACTTCCCGCGTACGTCGCCGCCGGCTGGCTCACCGCCCCCGAGCCGTACGCCCTCGGCACCCTGCGCGCCCGCCGCATGGCGCGCCAGTACGCGGCAGGGGCCCACGGCAAGGACGTGGCGCGCACCGTCCGCGAGTACATCTCCCTCGCCACGGCCCTGGCGTTCCTGCGCCACCGGGGCCGCAGCGGCCGTGCGGGCGCCGATTTCGTCGCCCGGGAAAGGGAGTTGCTGCAGGCGCTCTGGTCCCGTCGGGGACCCTCGCGCCCCGCTCTCGACCATGCGGCACGGATGACGGCGCCGGCGTTCCCGCGGCAGTACGCCCCGTACGCGAACCCATACGGGCCGATGACGGTGCCCGGCCCGCAGATTCCCTACATCCCGTACATCCCGAGCCAGCCGGGGTACGGCTACCCACACCCGCAGCAGCCCCTCGGCGGCCCGTACGCGGCCCCCGACCCGTACGCGCCGCCCGCGGGCTGAGCGGGCGGCGCGCGTACACGGCAGAGACCGGACTGCTAGGCGGAAGCCGCCGTCAGGAGTCGCAGCTCCTCGTCCGTGAGCGTCAGCTCCCCCACCGCGAGCAGCGCCGGCAGCTGCTCCACGGTGCGCGCCGAGGCGATCGGCGCGACCACCGTCGGCTGGGCCGCGAGCCAGGCGAGCGCCACCGTGGCGAGTTCGGCGTCGTGCGCCTTCGCCACGGCGTCGAGGGCATCGAGCACCCGCCGGCCGCGCTCGGTCTCCAGGTGCTTGGCCGCACCGCCCGCGCGCGGACTGTCGACCTCGGCGCCGGGGCGGTACTTGCCGGTGAGGAAGCCGGAGGCCAGCGCGTAGTACGGCACGGCGGCCAGACCCCACTGCGAGGCGAGCTCCTGCTTCGAACCCTCGTACGTTTCACGTGAAACAAGGTTGTAGTGCGGCTGAAGCGCCACATACCGGGCAAGGCCCTCACGCTCGGCGAACTCCAGTGATTCCCGGAGGCGTTCGGCGGTGAGGTTCGAGGTGGCCACGGCCCGCACCTTGCCCTCGCGCACCAGCGCGTCGAGCGCGGTGACGATCTCCTCGACCGGCACGCCTTCATCGTCGAAGTGCGTGTAGTACAGGTCGATGTAGTCGGTCCCGAGCCGGCGCAGCGACTCCTCTGCGGCGGCCTTGATGGTGGCCGCCGAGAGGCCCTTGTACGCGGGGTGCGCGCCGACCTTGGTGGCGATGACGACATCGGAACGGTTGCCGCGCGCGGCCAGCCACTTGCCGATCAGGGTCTCGGACTCGCCGCCCTGGTTGCCGGGGGCCCAGGCCGAGTAGGAGTCGGCGGTGTCGATGAAGTTGCCGCCGCCCGCGCTGTACGCGTCGAGTACGGCGAAGGTCCGGGTCTCGTCGGCGGTCCAGCCGAAGACGTTGCCGCCGAGGCAGAGCGGATGGACTTCGAGGTCGGAGGAGCCGAGGGGGCGCAAGGAGGTCATGAAGTGATCAACACCCGCACGGGAAGCCGCTATTCCTTGCCCGCGAAGCCCCGTGAAGCCCCGTGAAGCACCCATGAAACGCGCGCAAATCACCCATGGAACCCCAAAACCGGCAGCCCTGACGTCGGGGGGTTGCCGTCAGGACTGCCGGGGTTCAGGTACGCCGTACCCCTACGGCGCTCACAAGTTCCGTACGGAAATCAGGGGTTGAGGCCCTTGCTCTGCAGCCAGGCCATCGGGTCGATCAGGCTGCCGCCCGAAGTCTCGACCTCGAGGTGCAGATGCGGTCCGGTGGAGTTGCCGGTGGAGCCCACGCGGCCGATGACATCGCCGGTCGTGACCTTCTGGCCGACGCTGACGCCGATCGACGACTGGTGGTTGTACGCGATCTCCGTACCGTCCGCGAGCTCGACCACGGTGCGGTAGCCGTACGAGCCGGACCAGCCGGCCTCCTTGACGGTGCCGGTGTGGACGGACTTGATGGGGGTACCTGTGGGAGCAGCGAAGTCCAGACCCGTGTGCGACCCGGAGGACCACATGGAACCGGCCTGCCCGAACGTCGAAGTGATCGTGTACGAGGTGGTGGGGAGCGAGTAGCTCTTGGCCAGCTTGGCCAGGCGCTCCGCCTCGGCCTTGCGCTTGGCCTCTTCCTCCGCCTTGCGCTTGGCCTCCGCCTCGGCCTTCTCGGCGGCGTCCTGCTTCTCGGCGGCGGCCTTCGCGGCCAGTTCGGCGGCGGCCTGCTCGGCAGCGGCCTGAGCGGCGGCGTCCGCCTCGTCCTCCTGGTTCTGCGCCTGCTCCAGGATCCGGGCCCGCAGGGCCTCGCCCGCGTCGGCGGTGGACTGCTCGCTGGAGCTGGTGGCGGCCACGGGCAGCGTGGCCGCGGTGGCCTGCGCGACACCGGACTGCCCGTCGGCACCGGAGTCGGAGTCGTCGGATATCAGGGAGCCGACGACGGGAATCTTCTTGGCCTGCTCGCCGAGGTCCGGCATGGAGATCGGGACCGGCGGCTTGTCCTTAGCGGTGGCTATGCCGCCCGCGCCGACGGCGGGTATGGCACCGACGCCGAGAACGGGGGGGCTGCGGGCAAGTCCGCCGCGCTGCTTGGCGGCTCGGTGCTTGCCCCGGACGGGACGTATGGACTCCTCGGTCGGGTTCCACTCCTCCCAGGGCTCGTCATCGAACCTGAACTCCTGGGTGCCGTCCGCGAAATACGGATCGGCGGTGGTACCACGGCCTGCGGGGGTCGCCACGAGGGCAGACTCCTTTCCTTCCTTCTCGCCTACCGGGTTAGCTGACGGGTTCGGAACAGGAAGGTTTCCTACGGGCGTTGACGCCTTCGAAGAAGGTGCCGCATGCCCGATTCACCCCAAAAAGTGGTTCCCCGGCTCCCTTGCGGGATTAAGCGTGTGCGCACGGAGCCATCTCTTGTGACGGCTGGGACGACCGCGCTGCGTTATCGAACGTTAATAGACGGGGGCCCGGGATTCCAAGCCGTTCCGACAGATCGTTAGCTGCTTTGGCCTGGACTTAGGGGACACGAGGGGTCGGAATCGGACGAGTCGCCAAGGAAGTTGAGACAAGTCACTGTCATCAGAATTCTGACGGTGCATCAATTGTTATGCGGAGGGCTGCCCCTCGGTCACCTTCGGTGACATCACGGCCCGCGCGGCCGGCCGCGCGATCGCGAGCAGCGCCATGTCGTCGGGCGCTCCGCCGCCGGTGTGCTCGCGCACCTCCTCGACGAGCGCGGAGAGCAGGGAGTCGGGCCCGGGGAACATCCGCCCTTCGAGCCGCGCCGCCGGATCGTAGAAGACCCCCTCGGCGCTGCGCGCCTCGCTCAGGCCGTCCGTGTAGAACAGCAGCATCGCCCCCGCCGGCAGCTCGGCCGTCACCCCGCGGTCCGGCCAGGACGCCAGATCGCTCATCCCCAGCGGCAGCGCGGCCTGCTCGGGCGCGAGGATCTGCAGCCTTCCGTCCGGGTGCAGGAGCAGCGGTTCCGGATGCCCGCGGTTGATGAGCCGTACGGCGCCGTGTTCGTGCGAGATCTCCGCGAGCACCGCGGTCGTGAACCCCTCCACCGCGTCGAGCCCGTCCCGCCGGGTCCCCTCGCGGGCCAGCGCCCGCTCCAGGCGGAGCGCGACCGCTTCCAGTGAGGCCTCCTGCTCGGAGGCCTCACGGAAGGCGCCGATGACGACGGCCACGGCCTCCACCGCCCCCAGGCCCTTGCCCCGTACGTCCCCCACGATCAGCCGCACCCCGTGCGGGGTGTCCTGCACCGCGTACAGGTCACCGCCGATGAACGCGTCCGCCTGCGCCGCCTCGTACCGCGCCGCGACCTCGAGACCCCCGATCCGGGCAGCCGGCTCCGGCAGTACGGCCCGCTGGGCGGCCACGGCGATACTGCGGGCGGAGGCCAGCTGCTCGCTGCTACGGGTGACGACCCGGTTGATCAGCACCGCGAGCACGGCGACGGTGACCACCGTCACGATCTCGGTGAGGGACTCGGTCTTGCCCGCGGTCCCGTTGTAAAGGTGCAGCCCGGTGAGCGCACCGACCGCGATGAAGCCCGTCAGGAGGGTATTGGCCAGCGAGAAGAACGGTGCGGCGATCAGCGGCGCGGCGGAGAAGAGCGGAGCCCCGGTGAACTTGGGCGGCGTCACGAACGTGAGCAGCAGTCCACCGCCGATGAGCAGCAGCGGCAGGGTCCTGACGAAGGCGCGGGTGCGGGTGATCCCGGGGCGGGCCTCGTACGCGTCCGCGTCCTTGGCCGTGTGCCGTCGTCCTCGCTTCCCCACCGGCCTGTCTCCTGCCACCGTCCGACCCGGTGTGACGTGTCCCGGGGTTTCCGGGAGCTCCTCTTCGTCGCTCCCGGCAGCCGCGGGCCACCGCCGCGCACCTCACCAGGGTTCCCGCAGGCGGGTCGGGCGGCGAATCCGTGCGGGCCGATCAGGTGACCGCGGGTGCCGCCCGCCTGGTCACGGAGGCGCCGCCGGGTCCAGGATTTCCGGCCTCGCGGAAAACCGTGGCGCGAGGTGTCCCGCGGATGGCGTACAGTTGTGTTTACCGACGCGGGGTGGAGCAGCTCGGTAGCTCGCTGGGCTCATAACCCAGAGGTCGCAGGTTCAAATCCTGTCCCCGCTACTCAGGACGAAGGCCCGGCACGTGAAAACGCGCCGGGCCTTCGTGCGTCCGGACTCTGCCCCGTGCGTCCGATCCCTGCCCCGTGCGTCCGATCCCTCCCCCGTGCGTCCAGGCCCCCGCACCGCGCGTCCGGGCCCCTGCCTGCGCCTCGCCGGTACGTCACCGCAAGGGAGCGCTCACCTCACCGCACCGGCCAGCGCGCCCACACCTCACGGCCCGGGGACGGCGAGCTCCGACCGGTGGGGGCGGGCAGTTCCTTCCAGCCCCACGCGCGGAGCAGTTCCCTCGTCCCGGCCCTGTCCCCGTCGACGCCCGCCACCACCAGGTCCGTGCCCAGGCGCGAGAGCAGCAGGTCCGTGAGCCGGGTCGCCACACCGCGCCGGCGCTGCGCGGGCAGCACCATCAGCTCGGTGAGCACGAACACCCGCCCGGACGCGGTGAGTTGCTCCGCCTGCGGCGTCACCTCGACGGGGAAGTCGGCCCACCAGGCCCCGTCACGGTCAAGGCGGTATCCGTAGGCGCAGCCGGCCAGGCCGGTCGCGTCGGCGACCGCCATGTCGAATCCCTCGCGCTGCACATGCCGTGCGAAGCGGCGCAGAAAGCCTGCCCGGTCCCGGTACTCGGCCCCGGCGGCGCCGCGGTACGCCGTGACGTACACATCGGCGACGGCCTCTCTCTGCTGTTCGGCCTGCCATCGGCTGAGCCTGCGCAGATACACGTCGGCCATCCGGCCTCCCCTCACGGTCCCTTCGGCGCGGCCCGGTTCAGCGGGCCTGCTTGTGCGTGGTGCGGTCCCGCCGACGGCGCGCCCCGAACCGCCCACGGCCTCCGTCGCGATGGTCGTGCCGGTCGGCGGGCAACGGGGCGGGCCGCGGCGGTGGCGTACCGGCGATGCCCGGCTCGGTGGGGGGCCGTTGGCCGGGCTGGGCGGGGCTGTACGTACGCAAGGCGATCCTCTCGGCGTGCTGGAGGTTGAGGCGGTGGATCACATACGCGGCCAGGGCGATCAGCAGCAGGAAGGCGGCCGCGGTGAGGGCGGATTCCATGCCGGTCACCGCCCCGCGGCACGGGGGACGGCGTGCATGGAGGTCGCGCCGCCCTCGTACTCCCATGACTCCTGCGCACTCTGCGGCCGGTCCTGTACGGCGACGTCGTGGCCGGCGAGCGCGGCGGCGACGAGATCGGTGGCGGTCAGCGCGGGACCGTCCACGGCGCAGGCGGCGCTCATCAGCCGGGCCGCCGTCGCGGCATCCGTCTCGGGCGGGATCACCAGAAGGTCCCAGCGGCCGGTCCCGTACCCCAGCAGCAGCAGTTTGTGCGGGTCGAGTTCGGCGGCGAACCAGCCGACATTCAGAACACGGTGACCGAGGGGCACTTTGCGGGGGACGACGGGCCAGAGCATCGGATTGACGGCGACGCGGGTGACGCGGCCCCACAGCGGATCGAGCACCTCGGCCAGGGCGGGGAGTTCGGCGGTCAGGTCACGCGAACGGGGCCACCAGGCGCCGTCGAGCAGTCCCTGGCCGGTGGGGGACTTGAGCTCCACACGGGCACCGGAGGGTGAGGGCGGTGGGGTGATACGGAGGGACGTAGCGGTCGCGGTCATGATGCGGACCCGTCTTCGGGGCGACACGGTGGCCGTCCCCGATGCCTTGGCTCACCGAGGACGAGACCCGCGTGGATGCCGGAGTTCGAAGTGCCCTTGGTGTTTCCACGGTACTCCTGCGGGGTCCCCCGGTGACGAGTGCGTCACCAGCCACTCTGTCCGATTCGGCACCGCTCCACCCGTCACCGTGCCGCGCTCTCCGCCGCCATCAGACCGGAGCCGGTGAGATGGAGAGCGGGGTCCGCCGCCGCGCTCATCAGCCGGGCGGCCGCGCCGGCCTCGCTGTCCGGTGGCACGACGAACAGGTCCCAGCGGCCGGCCCCGTACGAGAAGAGCCGGATCGTGTACGGGTCGAGCCCGGCCACGTACCAGGTGGCCGTGACCGTGTGCCCCGTCACGGGCAGGGTGCGCGGCTCCTTCGCCCAGCTCCCGTGGTGCGTGGCGATCCGGGTCACGCGGCCGCGCGAGGCATCGAACACATCGGTGAGTGCGGCCAGTTCGGCGGAGAGGTCGTCGGTGCGCGGCCACCAGGCACCGCACACCGGACCTGCCGGGAAGGTCGGCGGACGCAGGGCGAGCCGCGCGGGCGGGTACGCGGCGGGCGGCCGAATCCCGGCCGAACTGCGGTGGGCGGTCGGTGCGTTCATGACGCACGCCCCTCTTGGGTCCGCAGGTCCGCGGCCCGTGTCGTGGTGCGCCGGAGGCGACGCCGAACGGAGTCGGCGTACGAGGAGCACCCGGTGACCCCAGCGTACGCCCGGCCAATTCGCCTCCGGCAGGAGTACGGTGAAGGAAGCGAGGGCGTTCGTATGTCCGGTCCCCGGCCACGTCGTGCACACCGGCCTCGTCTTCTTCCAGGCAGCCCCTGACCCCGGCCGCGCCATGCGCAATCCGGCTCAGGAGCCCGTACATGTCCCTGACATCCGTCCGCCGAAACCCTGCTTCGCATGCCGTTCAGCCGCCCAAGGGCTATGACGGCAAGTCGCCGTTCCCGCAAGAGGATTCGCCGCCGCCGCGCGAGTCCGGTGAGCGCCTGTACATCACCGTGACCGCGCTGATCGTCGTGCTGCCGTTCGTGGCGCTCGGCCTCGGCGGATGGCTCCTGTGGGGCCGTCTGATCCATCCCGCTGACATCGTCCTCGGCGCCGCCCTGTACGTGATCACCGGCCTCGGCGTCACGGTCGGCTTCCACCGCGGTCTCACCCACGGCGGCTACCGGGCCGTCCGCCCCGTACGCATCGCCCTCGCGGTGGCCGGTTCGATGAGCTTCCAGGGCGACGTGATCGGCTGGGTCGCCACGCACCGCCGCCACCACGCGTTCACCGACCGCCCCGGCGATCCGCACTCCCCGTACCGCTACGGCACGCATCTGCGCGGCCAGTTGCGCGGGATGCTGCACGCGCACGTCGGCTGGCTGTTCCGCAACGACCCCACGCCGTACGAGCGTTACGTCCCCGATCTGCTCGCCGACCGTGACATCCGCGCCGTCTCCCGTGCCTTCCCGCTCCTGTGCGTGCTCACCCTCGCGCTGCCGTTCGGCCTCGGCTGGGCGATCGGCGGCAGCTGGCTGTACGGGGTGACCGGCCTGCTGTGGGCGGGACTCGTCCGTATCGCGCTCCTCCACCACGTCACCTGGAGCGTCAACTCGCTGTGCCACATGATCGGTGAGCGCCCGTTCCGCACCCGGCGGCACGACCGGGCCACCAACCTGTGGCCGCTCGCCCTGCTCTCCTTCGGCGAGAGCTGGCACAACCTGCACCACGCCGACCCCACCAGCGCCCGGCACGGCGTGGAGCGCGGTCAGATCGACCCGTCGGCCGCCGTCATCCGGCTGCTCGAGCGCGTCGGCTGGGTGCACGACGTGCGCTGGCCGACTCCGGATCGCATCGCCGCCCGCCGTATCTGACGACCTCCGCCGATCTCCGCCGATCTCCGGCCGTCATGCCGGACCCGCATCAACCGCCGAACCACGCAGGACAGCCGGCAGGAGCCGCACCTCATGAGCCTCGCACCGTATGCCCTACCCCCCTCCCAGCCGCTGCTCCGTCTGCACCTGGCGCCCGCCACGGGCGGACCGCGCGCCATCGACGGCGTGTGGTGGCCGCGCTCCTACGACCTGCTCCGCGAACTCCCCGTCCTGCTCGCCGGACTGCCCCCCACCTGGGGCCACATCACCAGCGTGCGGCTCAACGGCGCCCTGTGGGCCACGGCACCCGGCCGGCTGCTCGTCGCCGGCCAGGTCGTCCGGCTGCGCAGGAGCCCGGCGGCCAACGGCACCGCCGGCATCGTCCTGCTCTCCCCCGGCCGCGGGCGCTGGGACCTGCTCGTCGTCCCCCCGGATACGGCCGGGGCGGACCAGTCGGCCACCTCGCCGGAGTTTCTCGCCAACTTCCTTGAACAGGACGGGCGTTGAAGCATGTACGTGCCGCGTGCGGGTAGATGCCCTGTCTACGCGCCCCTCGACCCCGGGTGCGGTTCTGAAGACAGCCGGATCCGCATCGCCGACGAGCGCGGCTCCGGCACCTCGTCCCTCCGGGCAGTCATCACCAGGGCACTCCCGCGCCCTGGAGTCACGGGCGACGAGGAAGTCGAGGAGACGCCGCAGGAGAGGCGTGTCTTCTCGCCGGGCCGGCCCTCGGCGACGTTCTGCGGATTTCCGCCTGGGGCCGTCCCCCGGCGAGCGCGGCCCGGCCGCCGGGCCCCCCGGCAGATACGGCAAGGAAGGGACGGATGCGCTCCATGACAGACCATCCGGCGCGGCCCGCCGACGCCCGGCCGGCCTCGCCGGACCCGGGCCGGGGCCCTTCGCCGTGGTCCGCGGAGCGGCTCCACCCGCTGACCCGGTACCAGATCGCCGACCGGCTCCCGGAGCTCTGCGCGCTGTACGCGGCCACCCGCGGCGTACGGACCTGGCAGGAGGACCGCCGCAGCCATGACTTCCGGCAGCGCCTGACGGCGGACATCCGCCGTCCCGGATTCGGGCTGCTCGTCGCCGAGAACACCTCGATCACGGCGTGCGCCTACGGATTCCCGCTGCGCGCGGGGATGTTCGAGATTCGGGAGATCGTGGTCCCGCCCCAGGTGCGGCAGCTCTCCCCGCAGCGCGAGTGGAACCTGGCCCGGCGCCTGCAGAAGCGGCTGCTCGTCGACCACGGTCACACCACGGGCATCACCCTGGTCCCCCGGACCGACGTATGGACCGTCGAGGCGCTGCGGTCCTGGGGTTGGCGCGACGCCCCTGGCACCCCGTACGGAACGACGCTGTGGCCCCCGCGGCACGTCCTGCTGCTCAGCGTGTGAACCTGCTCAGCGGCCGGCGGGCTGCGCACACCGGCCGGCCGCTCCCGCGTCAACTCACCCTGCGTATACGGGTGTTACGCCACCCCTAGGCGGCCGGACCGGCCTCCGGAGCGGGGATGACGGCCGTGTCGAACGAGCCGTCGACGACGTGCCGGGCCAGCTCCGTCAGGCGCAGGTGGTGGGAGCGGGCATAGGACCGGAACGCGTCGAAGGCCTCGTCGACCGAGGTGTTCCAGCGCTCCGCGAGCACGCCCTTGACCTGCTCCACCAGGATGCGGCTGCTGAGCGCGCTGTTCAGCTGGGTGTTCACCACGTGCGACTGCTCCAGCGTGCGCTGCTGCAGGATCGTGATCGTGGCGACGTCGGCGAGTGCCTGGGCGAGGGCGATCTCGTCCTCGGCCAGCCGGCGATCGGTCCGCTGGAAGAGGTTCAGCGCGCCCACCACCCGGTCGCGCAGACGCAGCGGGATGGCATGCGTCGTCACGTAACCGATCTCGCGGGCCCGCGGCGTGAAGCGGGGCCAGTCGGCGGCTGCTCGGGGATTCCTCAGGTCGATGTTCGTGCGGGCCGCGCCGCTGCGGAAGCACTCCATGCAGGGGCCCTGGTCGTGCTGCCGGGCGAACAGCTCCAGAAGCCTGGTGTGCTCATCCGACGCGGCGATGACCTGCAGCTCCCCGTCCACGTCGGCGAGCAGGATGCCCGCGGCCGAGACGCCGAGGAGCTCCACGCAGCGAGCGGAGAGCCGCTGCAGGAGGTCGAGGACGTCGAAGTCGTCGATGAGTGAATCCGCGATCTCGACGAAAACTTCGGCGAGCCGCTGTTCCCGGGCCATGTCGATCATCCCTCTCCACCATCGGGCGAATGAGGCCCGTTCCCATCGTCGTCCATAGCACTCTCGAATCGAAGTCGTCGGGCCACTACGTCCTCCGCGACATGCCCGAGCGGACGCCCACTGCTGTAGGCGTATGCGCGCAGCCGCACCAGGGCCTGCGCGAGTGTCGTGTCGAGCTGGACGCTGATCATGCCCGTGGCCTGGTGCACCACGGCCCGCTGCAGCCCTTCGGGCGGCCACAGCCCGTCGCCGTCACCTCCGGCGGCCCCATCGCTTCCGGCGGGCCCGCCGTTCATGCTGCTCCGCCCGTCCCTCGGCCCGCGGTCGCCGAGCAGCGACGCGACCAGGGCGGCGGTCAGGGTGTTCGTGTCCCGGAGCTGGATGTCGCTGAGGGGGCCGTTCCCGTCGCACAGCAGCGTCAGCAGACCGATCCTGGCGCCCCCCAGAGCGAGCGGGAAGCAGCACACTCCGTGCACGCCCAGCTGCTGCGCGGCCGCCAGGAACACGGGCCAGCGATCGGGCGCCACCAGGCGAAGGTCCGGTTCCAGTACGGGAATTCCGGCGCGTACGGCGTCCGGCCCCGGTCCCTCGCCCAGCGTGAACTGCAGCTCCTCGAACCGCAGGCTCAGGTCGGGGAAGCACCACAGGGGCTCCGGCGCCCGCACCGCGCCCGCGCCGTCCGGGGACCTGGGGAACACGGACACGGCGACGCCCGGCACACCCAGTGCCCGTGCCCCGGCAGCCGCGGGATCGCCGCCGCTTCCGGGGCGAAGGGACCGCAGCACCTCGGCCATGCCGTTGCTGATCACCGGTCTCCGTTCCGCTGGGCCCGGGGCATCCCCGCACGGAGCGCCGACCGGTACGTGCCGAACACTACGCGCCCATGCTCCGCACCGGCCGGGACGCGGCCCCCGGCCCTTCGGCCACCCCGCGCCAGGCGTCCCGGGCACTCGCATATCCCGGAAAGCGGTCGGTGAGGCCGCCGGCCCGGAAGAGCAGCGCGGTCGCCGAGGCCGAGTGGACGACGCGGACCCAGCCGTGCCGCGCCCGGCAGTCGGCCCAGGCATCGGACAGGGGTCCCAGGATGCTTCCGTCCGCGAAGGTGACCTCGCTCAGGTCGACGATGAGACAGAGCCGTCCGCTTCCGGTACGGGCCAGGTTCAGGGCCCGTACGAGCGGCGCCACGGTGAGCAGATCCAGCTCGCCGTGCGCGCGCACCACACGGCAGTCTTCGAACGGGACCGGACGTACCAACTGGCCGTCCGCTTCGGACAAGTCGGGATGAGAGCTCATGCGCCCCATCTCCTCCGGCAGAGTGCTGCACCAGTGCGCAGAGCCTCTGTTGCGCGAAACGGACTGCACGGAGAGGGCCGGGTCCGGGGCGACCGTATGTCGAGCCTACTCGCGCGGGGCGAGCCGACGGGTGGAGTTGCTCTGGAATGCCTTGGCGGCCTTGGCCTGGAAGTTCGGCCGCCAGGCCTAGTGTTCCCGGGGCCGGTTGCGGTGGCTGGTGTCGCACCAGGGGAAGGTGGCGCTGCGTCGGCACATGCACAGGGCGACACAGAACCGGTCGGACGCCACAGTGGTGCCGTCCTCGAGTTCGACTACGACGGGGCCTTGGGCCAGCAGCGGACCCTCCTTCGGCATGGTGAGGTGACGACGGGCGGGGTCAGAGGGGCCGTTCGGCACGAATGATCACCAACTCTTCCTTCTCTGTGTCGCCTTGAAGAAGGCCGGTGGAACGGAGCCAGGACTGTCGGGCGCGCAGCACAGGCCCGAACGCGGTGTAGCGACGGTCGGTCACGGTGGCGTTCAAACCCTCCGCTCTCAGTCGGGCCAGGGTCGATTCGGGATTGCTGAGGGCGGAGTGCACCAGGAGCAGGACGCCGCCGGGCCGCAGCTGCGCAGGCGCCTGCTGACAGATGCGGTCCAGCAGCAGGCGGCCGTCGTTCCCCGCATCCCAGGATCGTGCCGGCCCTCGCCGCGGTGGCCGGACGTCAGGGGCCGGGACGTAGGGCGGATTGCTCAGGATGAGGTCGAAGGCGTGCCCGGCCACCGGTTCGAGCAGGTCGCCGCGCAGAACGCGGATGGGCAGCCGCGCCCATCGTGCGTTGACCCGGGTGGTCAGAACAGCACGCCAGGACACGTCCACGGCGGTCACGTCGGCGCCACGCCGCGCTGCGGTCAGGGCCAGCGCTCCGCTCCCCGTGCAGAGGTCGAGGACCTGGGCCCCGGGCCGCAGTGGTTCCTCGTGGAGCGCACCGGCCAGCAAGGCGGTGTCGGCCTGCGGCGCGTAGACACCAGGGAGCGACAAGGCCCTCATGCCCACCTCGGATGCACGCCCGAGCGGCGGGTACACGCTGCGCCTCGCACCGGCCTTGGTGTGGGACTCCGTTGCGCAGTCACAGGGTCGTACGCAGGGAGCTGGCGCCGGCCTGCCACTTCGCGAGGAGCCGCGCATCGACGCGTTCCTCGAGCAGTGTCGTGGCGTGGATGCCGAAGACGACGTCGGGAGCCAACTGCGGCTCGGCTTCCAGTAGCCCGCCGATGACGTCTTTGCGTACGACTTGTTCGTGGACCGCGTCGGCCACGACGTGCTCGTCGTAGAAGAACTCGGCCGCCGCTCCGGCGCCGGTGCGTTTCATGGCGCGCGCGAGCCGCCGGGATGCGGGCGAGGACGTGATCTCGACCGTGGCGAAGTGCCCCACCAGGGCGCCGCGCAGCCGTCGGTGCAGGCCCAGCAGGGACATCAGATTGACCGTGCAGAGAACCTCCGCACAGCACGCATCAAGGTAACGGCCGTAGGCGGGATCCAGCTCGAGGCCGGTCATCAGGTCCGCGAACAGCTGAGCGTGTACACGTTCCGCCCGTCCGCCGCCGAACTCGTCGTACGCCACGGCCGCCATGCCTGCCTTGGCCTTTCCCCACAGCCGCGGCAGCACCCAGGCATGTGGGTCCGCCTCCTTGAGGTGGTAGAGCGAACGCTGGGCCGCGTACTCCCGTACGTGCCACAGTTCGCCTTCCTCCTGCAGGAAGTGCGACACACCGCTGCCGTGCACGGGCTCCGCCAGGAGTTCCCCGACTGCGTCGTCCACCTCGCCCTTGCCGGGCACGTCGGCGTGGAGAGCGGTGAGGAAGTGCTGCTCCAATCGGGCCGTCAGTGCCAGCAGATCCGGATCCCACTCCAGGGCCGAGTCCACCCCGCGAAAGCCGCGGTAGTGCAGTTCGTAGCAGAGGTAGAGAGCGAGTTGAAGGTCGTCTCCATAGGCGTCAGCTGCTTCTACGTCGTGCACTCCGGGCAGTTCAGGACGGTCCCCGGGGGTGTCCGGGGCCGGCTGCAGGTGGGCGAGCACCGCGGCGGAGAGCTTCCCACGTGGCTCGGGCAGCGCGGGTCCGAATTGATCAATGGCCATGGAGACTGTGTACCCCTGGATCGCCGGAGCACCGGGTGATCTTCACCTGCGGGTGCGCGTGCGTGGTCGGCGGTGCAGTGCCGGGCGGATGTGAGGGTGAGGTCGCAGGCCGGGGTCAGGGGTGCTGGGCCGAGGGGGCGGGACCGATACCGTCCAGCCCCTCGCCGGGCGGCTTGGCGGGCCTGGGGATCTGCTCGGTGTCGAAGCGGCCTTGTGTGATGTCCAGAGCGAGTTGGGTGAGCCGGTGATGCCGGGCGCGTGCGTAGGCCCGCAGGGCGGTGAACGCCTCGTCGGTCGGGACCTGCCAGCGCTCGGCGAGTATGCCCTTGACCTGTTCGAGGACGATGCGGCTGGTGAGCGCGTACTGGAGCTGGCCGCGCTCGACTTCGCTGTGCGCCAGGGTCCGTTGCTGCAGGATGCTGATGGTGGCCATGTCCGCGAGGGCCTGGGCGAGGAGGATGTCGTCGTCGCTGAGGCGGGCCGGATCGCGCTGGAAGAGGCCGAACGCTCCGATGATGCTTTCCCGCAGTCGCAGCGGAATGGCATGGGTGGTGGTGAAGCCGATCAGCTGCGCGGCTTCCGTGAATTGAGGCCAGGTTCGGGCCGTGTCCGGGTCGGAGAGGTCCACGTGGAGTCGAGGCCGGCCACTGCGGTAGCAGTCCACGCACGGCCCTTGCTCGCTCTGGGCGGCGAACACCTCCAGGAGCCGCGTGTGTTCGTCGGATGCCGCGAGGAGCTGCAGATAGCCCTTCTCGTCGGCGAGCAGGACGCCGGTCGCTTCGACGTTGAGGATCTGGCTGCAGCGCCCGGTGAACTGCTGGAGGAACTCGACGATGTCGAAGTCGGCGACCAGCGTGTCGGCGACTTCGAGGAAGATCTTGGACAGCTGTTGTTCGCGAGGCATGCTGCATCAGTCCTTGTCCGGCGCGGGCGGGGAGGTGTTGCCGTCGAGAGGCGGCAGGCGTAGCCGCCTGCTGACAATGTCCTGGGCGACGTTGAGGATGGGACGGTTCTTGCCGTAGGAGTGGGCCCGCAGACGCACCAGGGCATCGGCCAGCGACAGGTTCAGCTGCACGCTCAACATGCCGGTCGCCTGATGGATCACCGAATGCTGCAGCCCTTGGAACTCGGGGGCGTCAGTGCCGTCCCGCACTCCCTCCGGGTCCTTCTCCGTTCCGGAGAGGTACCAGGTGGTCAGGGACGCGGCCAGGGCCAGGGCATCGCTTCGGTGCTGGCCAGTGAGCCGGCCCGGGGAGGAGCGGGTGGCGCTGAGGACCCCGATGCGGATCGCACCGATGGCCATCGGGAAGCAGAACACGGCACGCACCCGCAACCCCACCACCTCTCTCAACAACAGCGGCCAGCGATCAGCGCGTTCCTTGGATATGTCGGTCACCGAAATCTCGGCGCCGCTGCGCAGGGCGTCGGATGCGGGCCCCTCGCCCAAGGTGAACTGGAGGTCGTCGAAGCGGCGTGCTGTCGTGCCGGAGCAGGCGACCGGCTCGAGGCCCGTCAGCTCCACCGACAGCGACACGGCCAGACCGGTGAACTCCAAAGCCTCGGCGGCCGCCCGCACCGCATCGTCAACTCCCTTGGCCCAGCCGTTCTTTTCCAGCAGCGCGAGCACGCGGTTCATGCGTTCACTGATCACCTCGCCCTCCTCTCCGTGTTCGTGGCGGGCGACGGCTCCTGCTCGGGTGTGCCGTCCCGCCGGTCGGGCTTTCGTCCCTCGCAGGGCGACAGGGGAGGTACGGCGGGCGCCCCTGCAGGGCCGAGCCGTCAGTGGCTCATCTCGAGCCGTGGCAGGGGCATTCCCGCACCCGCTCCGCGTCGTTGAACCGGACCTGGCAGCCGAGGTGGGTGCGGCGGGAGATCGCACAGCGGCCGCCCGGCCAGGGCGCCGCCGCTCATGCCCCAGCCGCCGAATAGCTCCCACCACACCGTCGTATGCAGATGGCTGGTGTGGACGAGCGTGCCGTCCCTGTCGAAGAGCACCGCACGTGCCATGACTGCTGCTTCCTCGATGGGAGTCCGCCCAGGGTGCCTGGGAAGGTGCTGTACCGGCGTGCGGGTACCCACGGCGGGAGAGCACAGTCCCGTGCGACCTGGCTCCGCTCAGCCCGTCTCCCAGGTGCGGTAGCGCACTCGGACGGAGCGAGGTCGAGCGACCGCGGCAGGCTCCGGATGCACCGCACAGTCGCAGTCGCGTGTGAGGGACCGGGGAAGGGGGACCCGCCGCACCATGCGCCGCTCGCCCGACAACCGGGCGGCCCCATCGGCAGTCCGAGCGAAGGGAATCATCCGCGATGGAGAACATCTGGGGCTATCGGCAGGAAGCCGCGTACCAGGGCGGCAGCGATCTGACGGGATACAAGGTCGAGGCGACCGACGGCAGCATCGGCAAGGTCGACAAGTACTCCGAGGACGTCGGCGCCGCGTACATAGTCGTCGATACGGGTGTGTGGATCTTCGGCAAGGACGTTCTGCTGCCTGCGGGCCTCATCACCCGCGTGGACCCGGCAGAGAAGAAGATCTACGTCGCGAGCACCAAGGAACGCATCAAGAACTCCCCCGAGTTCGACAAGGACAAGCACATTGGCGACCCGGGCTACCACGAGCAGATCGGTGGCTACTACGGACGCCCGAGCGTGTAGCGACGTGGACCGCTCTCCCCATGGGTGACGAGGCAAGCACCGCCGCCTCACGTTTGGTGCGGTGACGGTGGCGCCCTCGCCCCTCGGAGGCGGGCGGCGACATCCACACGGTGAACGAAGAAGCGTCCGGCCCACCGAAGTGGGCCCAGAGGAGGAAAGAACGGGCCGCCGCCCGCAGGAGGGGGCCCTCACGCTTCTCACCAGGTCGGAGGAGACTCTCCTCGCCTTCACCGTGTAGACCGTGTGGGACTCGAACCCACAACCAATGGATTAAAAGTCCACTGCTCTGCCAATTGAGCTAACGGTCCTTGCCGATGGCACCCCCGAGCATAGCCCGACCGGCCCGGAGCTCCGATCGAGTATCGGTTTCCGGGCCGGTCGCCTGGCTCGCGAAGGGGGGCTCCCTGGTCAGGACAGGCTGATGAAACCCTTCATATAGGTCGTGGCCAGCTTCTTCGGCGGTGTGACGAAGCTGCCCTTGTGGTTGGCGTTGTAGACGTAGAGCGCCCCGGCCGGTGTCCGCGTGACGAGGTCCTGGATGCCGTTGCGGTCGAAGTCCCCGCTGCCGATGATCGCGTTGAACTGGCCCCAGCCGGATCCGACGCGGGTGCGCGCTGCGAACGTGCTCTTACCGGTGCCCCGGTAGAACCAGAGCACTCCGGCCTTGTCCCGCGCCACCAGGTCGGGAATCCCGTCACCGGAGAGGTCCCCGCGGCCTGCCAGCACCGTGTAGGTGTTCCAGCCGCTGCCGATGCGCAGCCGGCTGACGAACCCGCCCTTGCCCGTGCCGCGGTGGAGCCAGAGCACTCCGGCCTTGTCCCGCGCCACCAGGTCGGGATTCCCGTCACCGGAGAGGTCGCGGGTCGCGACGATGCGGTCGTAGATCTGCCAACCCGTGCCGATCTTGGACCGACGGTCGAAGTCCGGCTCGAAGTCGCTGGCCGGTACCCGGTAGAGGGTTCCGCCGGAGGTACGGGCGAGCAGGTCGCCGAAGCCGTCACCGTTCAGGTCGCCGGCCTGCAGGACGGTGTTGTAGCCGCGGGCGGAGAAGTTGCCTTCGTTGTCCGGCTTGCAGCCGAGGTTCGACCCTGGAAACGGCGCGCAGATATCCACCAGGTCGTACGACTGTCGCCCGAGGAAGCTGCCCAGGTCGCCGACGCCGAGGTCGACGTCCGTGGTCCAGTTGCCGATCACGGCGCGATGCGAGGAGGCGCGCGCGTAGAGACGTACGCCCGACTGCACACAGCCGGTGCTCCGTGTGGCCGAGATCCCGATGAGCTTGCCGCCGGCCACGAGCGCGCCGCCCGCGTCCCCGAGGCACTGGTCGTCGTCCGCGACGGGCGGTGCTCCGGGAGCCGGAGCGCTGCACAGCATGCCCGAAGGCAGCGGGCTGCCCAGCAGAGCGGCACACTCCGCGGCCGACTTGATGACGACCTGCTCGCTGTGCTTGGAGCGCTGGTCCTCGACCAGACCGGTCCACGAGGAGAAGACCGCCGTGGCCCCGGGCGCGTACAGGGCGCTGTCCGCCGAGCTCGCGAGCACCGGCTTGCCCGCGCTGTCGGGGGTGCGCCGGTTGGTCACGGCGAGCGCGGCCTGGCGGGTGGTGGCGTTGTACTGCGGGTGAGTGCGGTAGCCGGGGTAGTTGCTGCCTCCCCACAGTTCTCCGCTGCTGTTGTACTCCCACACCATGTCGGCCTCGCCCATGCCCGTGAAACAGTCGGGCGCGGCCAGCGTCTTCGACTTGGACAGCACGATCCCGGTGCACACCCGGGTCACCTGGGTGCCCTCGTCCTGGTAGTAGAGCGGGATCACCCAGGACGGAACGGACACCGCCGCGTGTGCCTCCGGCGCCTGCCCGAGGGCGCCGTCAAGGAGCCCCGTGAACAGGGCCGTGGAGGCGAGCACCGCCCCGAGACGGCGTGCGGTGCGCGAAACGGTATGGCGCATCAGAAGATCCCCTTGTACGTCTGCCAGCCGGCCGCGAGCTTCACGCGACCGCCGAAGCTGCCCTTGCCGTTGCCGTTGTTGCGGTAGAGGTTGCCCGCGCTGTCGCGGACGACGATGTCGGCCCGGCCGTCACCGGAGATGTCACCGACGCCGATGACGGTGTTGTACGAGCGGCCCCAGTTGCTGAACACCTGCTTGCGCGGCGCGAACCGCCCGTTGCCCTGGCCGTCGTAGCGCCACAGGAAACCGTTCCTGTCGTGCGCGAGGAGATCGGCCTTGCCGTCGCCCGTCAGATCGCCGGCTCCGGTGATCCGCCCGTACGTCTTCCAGTTCGTCCCGATCCTCACGCGGGCCGCGAGCTTGCCGTCCGCGGTTCCGGCGTAGAAGTACAGGTCGCCCGTGGTGGTCTGGCGCGCGACCAGATCCGCCCGGCCGTCGGCGTTCAGGTCGCCCGGTGAGGTCAGCACGTCGTACTGCCCCCAGCCCTTGCCGAGGACGAGATGGCTGCTGTGCGGCACGTATCCACCGCCGCACTTGCCCGTGTACCGGCGCAGCTCGCCGTTCGGCAGCCGGACGAGCAGCTCGGCGCAGCGGTCCTTGCCCGTGTCGCCGAACGGCACGGCACGGGTGCCGGCCGGCCAGCCGCTGCCGGAGCTCTTCGACGGGAAGGCACCGGCGCCGTTGCCGAAGTGAGTGCTCAGGACCCCGCTGGAGTTGAGGGTCATGAGGTCGCCTTGGGCGGAGTAGCCCAGGTCGTGGAAGCCGTGCCGGGCTTCGTACACCCCGATGTCGGCACTCGTCGTGTACGTGCCGCCGCCGTCGGCCGCCGTCGCGGTGAGGGTCCAGCGGTGCTTGCCGCTGAAGACCCACGTTCCGTCGTCGGTCCTGCCGTCCCACCCGACGACGGGCTCGGTGCCGGGGCCCTCGCTCTTGATCGTACGGACGGTCCTGCCGAGCACGTCCTTGACCGTGAACGTCCAGTGCGCGGGCTTGTTGAGCTGCCAGGTGCTGTTCCAGATCTGGCTGCCGGTCGTGGACTTGACGCTGAAGTCGGCATCGGCGAGATCCGAGTCGATCTTCCCGAGCGGCTGTGCGGGCACCCCGCTCTGCACGACGTGGAGGGCGTTGTCCCGGCCGACGTAGGCGATATCGCCACCGAACTTGTCGACGCTCCAGGTGAGCCTGCGCTGGTCGGCCGTGTTCCCGGCCGGCAGCTCGGCGATCTCCCGTGCGGGGGCGGCCGCTCCGGTGTGGAAGCCGGTCAGCATCAGCTTGCCCGCAGCGCGGTCGTGCTGGACGAGGTATCCGTCGCCGACGAGGGCCGGCCCTGACGGCACGGTGATCTTCCGCTTGGTCGTCTGGTCGTACACCCCTGCGGCTCCGGCCGGGCCGCAGTTCCAGTACAGCCAGCGGCCGATGGCCTGCAGCTCCTTGACGGAGCAGGGAGCGCCCACGGAGACCGTCTCGACGACCTGCTTCCTCTTCAGGTCGAGCGCACTGACCGAGCCCGCCGCCGCGTTGGCGGTCCACAGCCTGGTGCCCCAGACCGAGGCGGCGGTGATGGACCGGGTCAGGCGCAGGTTCGTGGTCCTGAAGGGCGAGGTGTAGTCGACGTACTGCTTACCGGTCGAGGCCGCGTTGTAGACGTAGAAATTGCCGGTGGTGTCGACGAACCGTCCACCGGTGACGAGCGGTTCCGCGTTCGAGCTGAAGGCGGACGGAGCGACCTCGATCTCCGCCTTCTCGGTCCCGCCGGTGCCGACCATGAAGCGCAGGGAGTGGCCGTTGCCGGCGTTGCGCAGCGGTACGCAGGAGCCGGCGTCGCAGGGCACGTACTGGACATGGGAGCCGGTCGCGAAGGCATCGGCATAGCCGTAGCCGATCCGCTCGCTCGCACGCGTGCCGTCGGCGGAGATGGCGCGAGAGAAGATCCACCGGTTGCTGTTCGCCCCACGCTCCACCGTGTGCAGCGTGCCGCCGGCGAAGTCGATGCCCCAGACTCCGTCGGTGGCGAGGGGGGTCGGCGAGTCGGCCGCCGTCGCCCCTGTGGCGGTAAGTCCCGTGATACTGACGGCGGTTACGGCGGCCAGAACGGCGGATGTACGCAGCCGCCGAGCCGCCCGAGAGCGCAAACGCGCATGCCGGGCCAAGAGGGTCCCTCCCCGAGAATTCTTCAGAGCGCTTCGAGATCCGGGCCGAGCCCCCCTGGCCACACCCATCTCGCGCGCGAGGGCCGGAGCGTAACAGTCGGGACGCATGTGAAGGAAGAGAAAAGAGAAGCGGACCCGCTCGTGAAGAGCGGGCCCGCTTCCCCCTGCTTGCGCAGGACTGTCACGCCGTCAGAAGACTCCCTTGTACACACCCCAGCCGGTGGCGATCTGCGTGCGGCCGGAGAAGGAGCCCTTGCCGTCACCGGTGTTGCGGTACAGGATTCCGGCCTTGTCCCGTACGACCAGATCCGCCTTGCCGTCCCCGGTGATGTCTCCGGCGCCGATCAGCGCGTTGTAGGAGCCGCCCCAGTTCGAGAAGACCTTCGCGCGCGGCGCGAACAGGCCGTTCCCCAGGCCGTCGTAGCGGTAGAGGCTGCCGTCCGTATGCCGGGCCAGGAGGTCCGCGCGGCCGTCGCCGTTCAGGTCGCCGGCGCCCGTGATGTGGGTGTAGACCCCCCAGCCGCTGCCGACCCGTATCGGCGAACCCACGGTCCCCGACGCCGTCCCGCGGTACACGAACAGCTCACCGGTGGCCGCCTTGCGCGCCACCAGGTCCGGGCGGCCGTCGCCCGTCAGATCACCCGCCGCCGTCAGCACGTTGTGCATGTTCCAGCCCGTGCCGAGCACCTTGTGCTGCGTGGTCGGCTGCAGCGCGGCACCACAGGCCGGCGTATAGGCCCGCATCCTGCCGTCCGGCATCCGCACGAGCACGTCGTTGCAGCGGTCCCCGTTCAGGTCACCGAAGGGGATGGCGACGGTGGCGGCGGACCAGCCGGACCCCGAGACCTTGCCGGTCGTGGAGTACTTGCCGGTACCGCCACGGTGGAAGGTCAGGCTGCCGGAGGAGTTGAGCGTGAGGGCATCGGCGACGCCCTCCATGCCCACGTGGTCGCGTCGCGCGGCCGAGCCACCGGTGACGGTCACGCGTCCAGTCGCGCTGACCGACGCGCCGAGGCCGTCAGCAGGGGTGGCGCTGAGGGTCCACGAGTAGGCGCCACTGGGCACGTACGCACCTGACGCGTACGTGCCGTCCCATGTGACGTCGATCCGCCCACGCTGCTCACCCCCGGTGAGGGTGCGCACGGTAGCGCCAGTCGTGGAGGACTTCACCGTCAATGCCCAGGAAGCGGCCGGCCTGGACAGCTGCCAGGACCCCTTCCAGTTGTCCACCGCTTTGAAAGTGGTCGGCAGGTTGCCCGACGCGTACGCGGTCAGCGCGACCCGGAAGCAGAAAGCACATCGAGACGCCGGCCAAGCCCCCCTCAGCCACAGACACCTCATGCGAGTCGGGAGACGATATCAGTCACTGACGGTCTCTCAGCAGGCAATATTCACAGCTCTGCATACGAAACAGCGGGCCCGCCCCGAAGGACGGACCCGCTGCTCAAATATCAGACGCTATGCCCGAGCTCAGCCGTTGCGCTTCCAGCGCGGCTTGTCGTCGCGGCGGCCGAAGGACGAACCCGAGCCGGCGGAACCGGAGCGGTGGTCGTCGCGGCGGAAGGACGGGCGGTCCGAGCCACGGTGGCCGCCACCGCGGGTGTCACGGCTGTCGCGGTTGAACGGACGGTCCGAGCCGCCGCGGTTGAACGGGCGGTCCGAGCCGCGGTGGCCGCCACGGTCGTCGCGGTCGCGGTTGAACGGACGGTCGTTGTCACGACGCTCGAAGGAACGGCCGCCGCGGTCGTTGTCACGGTCGCGGTTGAAGCCGCCGCCGCGGTTGTCACGGCTGTCGCGGTTGAAGCCGCCACGGTCGTTGTCACGACGCTCGAAGGAACGGCCGCCACGGTCGTCGCGGTTGAAACCGCCACCACGGTTGTCACGGCGCTCGTAGTTGCCCCGCTCGTCGCGGCGCTGCTGCGGACGCTCGTAGGAGGAGGGACGCTCCTCGGCCACCGGCTGCTCCGGCACCTCGGTCACGGCCGCGGCCGCTTCCTCGACGACGGCCTCGGCCGCACGCTCGGCGATGGCCGTCTCCGGGTCCTCGCCGCGCTCACGGGCCGCACGCGCGGTGAGACGGTCGGCCTCCTCGCGCAGCTCGGTGGCGCGACGCTGCGCGCGCTCCAGCTCCTTGGTCAGAGAGGCGACATCGCGCTCGGCCTGCTGAGCGGCCTTGTCCGCGGAGTCCGCCTGGACCTCGGTCAGCGAACGCGCACCGGTGATCTCGGCGACCTCCGGGTCGAACGCGCCCGCGCCGCCCACGATGTGACGCGTGGCGTCGACGCCCGCGTCCTCCATGAGGCGGAAGATCTGGCGGCGCTGGTGCGGCAGCGAGAGCGAGACGACGGTGCCGCTGCGGCCGGCACGGGCGGTACGGCCCGAACGGTGCAGGTAGTCCTTGTGGTCGCCGGCCGGGTCCACGTTCAGGACCAGGTCGATGCCGTCGACGTGGATGCCGCGGGCGGCGACGTCGGTGGCGACCAGGGCGTTGACGTAGCCCTTCTTGAAGTCCTCGAGGACGCGGGTACGGGCACCCTGCGTCATGCCGCCGTGCAGCGCGTCGGCCTTCACACCGGCGTCGCACAGCTGCTCGGCGATACGGTCGGCGCCCAGCTGGGTGCGGACGAAGATGATCGTGCGGCCCTTGCGCGCGGCGATCGCGGCGGTGACCGGAGCCTTGTCGCGGGGCTTCACGATGAGGATGTGGTGCGTCATGGTCGTGACGTTGCCCTGGGCGCTGTCGACCTCGTGCGTCACGGGGTTGTTCAGGTAGCGCTTGACCAGCGTGGAGATCTCGTTCTCCATCGTGGCCGAGAACAGCATCCGCTGGCCGCCGGCCGGGACCTGGTCGAGCAGCTCGGTGACCTCGGGCAGGAAGCCCAGGTCGGCCATCTGGTCGGCCTCGTCGAGGACGGCGACCTCGATGTTCTCGAGCGAGCAGGCGCCACGGTTGATGAGGTCGCGCAGACGGCCCGGGGTGGCGACGAGGATGTCGACGCCGCGCTCGAGCGCGTAGATCTGGTTGCCCATGGACGTACCGCCGCAGACGACCTTCATCTTCAGGCCGAGGACGTCGCCGTACGGCTGGAGCGCGTCGGCCACCTGCATGGCCAGCTCACGGGTCGGCGTGAGGATGACACCGCGCGGCTTGTGCTTCTCGGTGCGGCCCTCGGTCAGACGGGCGAGCAGCGGAAGACCGAAGGACAGGGTCTTGCCGGAGCCGGTGCGGCCACGGCCGAGGATGTCCTTGCCGGCCAGGGCGTCCGGGATGGTCGCGGCCTGGATCGGGAAGGGGGCGGTCACACCGTTCTGCGCGAGCTTGCGCACGATGCCCTCGGGCAGGCCGAGCTCACCGAAGGTGATCTCGGGGGCCTCGGGGGTTACGTCAGCCTCGACAGCGAGGTCGGCGGTCTCGACGACCGCCTCGTCCTCAGCGGACGCGGGCATGACGGAGTGATCGGTACTGAAAGTGGACATGCGAAACTGAAACCTCTCGGAGTCTCGGCACGCGCCCATAACTCCGTGAAGTCACAATTCGACCGCCTCAATGCGGTCCAGTCACGGCAAGGGAGAGTACGCGCCTCGCGGCGCTCTTCTCTGCGGCGCCGGGCAAATGGGATCAAACGATCTACCACTGTACGCACCCCCCGTACCAAAAGGCAAACCGGCCCCCTTCGGGGCAACTGCACCCAGGCCCTTTACGCAGGTCAGGGGCGCCCCGGACGGGCTCAGGCAGGGCCTCGCCGAGGCGAAGGCTCCCGCTCCTGGATCTCCTCGTACCGCTTCTCCTGGGACAGCTGCGTCTGGTGCGCTCCGGCCGAATCCGACGGCTGCGGCGACGGCTCCTCGCTCGGCGTCGGGGTCGGCGAGGGCTCCGGCTCGGGGGGCTCCTGGGACGGGCTGGGCCTCGGGTCCTTCGTACGGGTCCTCGTCGGCGCCGGGTCCGGGCCGGCCGGGCCCGCGGACGGCTCGGCGGCGCCCGAGGGCGACGCACTGGGCGTACCGGAGCCGGACGCGCTCGGGCTCGCCCCGTTCTTCGCCGCCGGCTGCCCGCCGCGCGCGCCGCCCGAGACCACCGCACCCCCGTCGGGTCCGGTCCCGTCACCCTGCTGCGAGGTGGAGGGCCCCGGCGCGGGCTTGTCCCCGTCGCCCCCGAGGCTCACGCACCCCGCACTCGCCGCGACCGCGAGCAGCACGGCGGCCCACCGCAGCGAACGGCCGTATGGCGGGCGGTCGGGAAAGGACGGCTGGCGCACGGCGGCACCTCCGGGGCGCGGCGACGGGGATCGCGGTGCCCAACTCCCGTACGGCGTAAGAAGACACGGATGCGACAGGTGTGGCACCAGGTCCGCTCCGTTGCGGACATGCGGCACCACGGGCGAACCGACCCCGCCACAAACCGTCAGCCGCCGATCAGAAACCGGCCCAACCGGCGGCCCGACGAAAACCGGCCGCCTCGCGGACAATGGCCCTGTGCTGGAGATGACGCGTGAAGCCTTCGAAGAGCTGGTGAGCGAGGCGCTCGACCAGATTCCGCCGGAATTGACCCGGGTCATGGACAACGTCGCGGTGTTCGTGGAGGACGAACCCCCCGCCGACGACCCCGAACTGCTCGGCCTCTACGAGGGCACCCCGCTCACCGACCGCGGCGAGTGGTACGCGGGCGTGCTGCCGGACCGTATCTCCATCTACATGGGCCCGACCCTGCGCTACTGCGAGACGTCCGAGGACGTCGTCCACGAGGTCGCGGTGACGGTGGTCCACGAGATCGCCCACCACTTCGGCATCGATGACGAGCGGCTGCACGAGCTGGGCTGGGGCTGACCTCGGAGGGACTCGGGGCGCCGGCCTCGGAGCGCTGACCTCGGCATCCCGACGTCCGCGGCACCCCGCACCCGGACCGGGGCATAACCCCGTACCCATCCGGGCATACGGGCCCAATGGCCCGCGACCCGTACGCCGCCATAGCCCGCCTACGCCACGCAGCAGCACGCGTGCGCCGCACGACAAGCCCCTTCCTGGGGCGTGCGGCGCGCGTACGGAACACACCTCGCGCACTCGTACGCCACTACCGCGCCCGCCACCCGCACCCCGTCCCCGAACTGGTCCACCCTCCGCATCCCTACGCCCGCGCGCTCGGCATGGTCGCCGTGGTGCTGCTCGGCGCGTGGCTGGGGCTCCTGATCGTGGGCAGTGTCCGCACCCCCGTGGGTCCGATGGACACCAAGATGACGCTGCGGCCCTCCGTCAACGGCGGCACGAAGATCAACATCTCGCCGCTCGGCTCCCTGCGGCTCGAGTCGCACCGCGCCCCCATCCGGCTCGACGTCGACGTCGACCGCCTCGACCCGGACCGGGCCCAGGCCCTGGTCGACCACCCCGAGCGCTTCTCGGGCCTGCAGGACGAGGTCACCGCCGACGTCGTCTCCGGCACCCGCGACCTGGCGCTTCGCTCCTGCATCGCGGTGGTCTCCGGCGCCACGGTGCTCGGCCTCGCCGTCTACCGCACCCCTCGCCGCGCCCTCGCGGCCGGCGGCACGGCCCTCGCGCTGCTCGCGGCCTCCGGGCTCTCGGCCTTCGCCACCTGGAACCCCAAGTCGGTCCTCGAGCCGAAGTTCGACGGGCTGCTCGCCTCGGCCCCGTCCCTCGTCGGCAACGCGCGCAGCATCGTCACCGAATTCGACGTCTACCAGAAGGAGTTGGCGCGCCTGGTCACCAATGTCACCCGGCTGTACGACGCCGCCTCCACGCTCCCGCAGTACGCGGCCGACCCCACCACCATCCGCCTTCTGCACGTCTCCGACATCCACCTCAACCCCGCGGCGTGGCAGATCATCGGCTCCCTCGTCGAGCAGTACGACATCGACCTCATCGTCGACTCCGGCGACACCATGGACCACGGCAGCCCTGCCGAGAACCCCTTCCTCGACCCGGTCCAGGACCTCGGCGCCCCGTACGTCTGGGTCCGCGGCAACCACGATTCCGAAGCCACCCAGGCGTATCTGGAGGGCCTGAAGAACGTCCACGTCCTCGACGACGGTGAAGCGGCCGACGTCGCGGGGCTGCGCATCGCCGGCATCGGCGATCCGCAGTACACCCCGGACCGCTCGGTGGTCGCCGAGGGGGATCCGGCGGAGAAGATCGCCGGGTCCACCCTGGCCTCGGCGCTGTGGGCACATCGTTCTCGCGGCACCCCCGTCGACATCGCGGTCGCCCACAACCCGGTGGCGGCCCGCCAGACCGACGGCGCGGTCCCGCTCGTGCTCGCCGGGCACGTGCACCACCAGGAGATGGAGGTCATGGACCGGGGCACCCGGCTCCGTATCGAAGGGTCGACGGGCGGCAGCGGTCTGCGCGCGGTCGAGGTCGACGAGGGGGACGACCCCGACCCCATCGAGGCCTCCGTGCTCTACCTGGACCGCCGGACCAAACATCTCCAGGCCTGGGACGAGATCCGCCTCGGCGGTCTGGGGCTGACAAAAGCCGAGGTCAGCCGCCATCTCCCGGAGGAGAACACCCCGGGCGCGACCCCCTCCCCCACGGGGCCTCCCCCGCGCTCGAGCCGGGGTCCGTAAACCGTTTTGGCGATACCTCCCCCCATCCCATATGCTTCTCACGTCCCCGACGCGCTGCACAGTGTTCATTCACCGAGCGGTGCCCAGGCGGGCCGATAGCCCTCATCGTCTAGCGGCCTAGGACGCCGCCCTTTCAAGGCGGTAGCACGGGTTCGAATCCCGTTGGGGGCACGCAACACCCTGTGCGACACTTGAGTCGCACAACAGCTTGGTCCTGTGGAGCAGTTTGGAGTGCTCGCCACCCTGTCAAGGTGGAGGCCGCGGGTTCAAATCCCGTCAGGACCGCTGAGGTTTTTCTTGAACCTCGTGGCTGGGTAGCTCAGTTGGTACGAGCGATCGCCTGAAAAGCGATAGGTCGCCGGTTCGATCCCGGCCCCAGCCACCGCCCCTGAAAAGGGAATAAGGCCCCTCCGAGTTGCTCGGAGGGGCCTTGTTGTTTCCGTCTGCGCCGACCGGTGCATCGCCGTCCGAGCCGGCCGGTACACCGCCGACTTCCGTCCTCAGACCCCCCGTCGCACGAACCGGTCCAGGCTGGGCTCCACGACGGGGCGCAGCGCCGTACGCACCGGGCGGGTGCACAGCAGGGTCACCACGGCGGCCGCCACGAGGGAGACCACGACCCGGCCCGCCGGAGACGCAAGCAACTCGTGGTCGTACCAGCCGAGGTAGGACGCACCCCGGATCACGAAGCCGTGCAGGAGATAGCCGTAGAGCGTGCCGGCGCCGAGCGTGGTGAACCACATGCGGCGGCCCGGCGTCCATGCCAGGAAGCACACGCCGAGCACGAGGGCGGCGGCGAACAGCCCGAACGTCATGACCGGCCCTGTCCAGGCGGCCATGCCCAAGTCCTGTGCGTTGTACCGGTGGAAGAACCAGGACGTGTTCATCCGGGGCACCGCCCAGTAGGCGACAAGCAGAGCCATCGCGGCCACGGGGACCGCCGCGACGCGCACGCGCCGGTCCCGCACCCGTGCGAAGTGCTCGGGCCGCAGACACAGACCGAGCACGAAGTACGGCAAGTACTGCAGCACCCGCCCCAGGTCCAGGTCGTCACCGATCCCGTCCGCCACCGACGCCACGGCCGCGACCAGCAGAGCGAGCGGCAGCGGCCACCGCACCGCGCGCCACACCGGTACGGACAGGCGCCACAGGAACAGCGCGGGCAGGAACCACAGGATCCAGTACGGATCGGCCAGGGAGAGCGGGAAGTCCGGCTGCCGCAGCTGCCGTTGGAAGAGCGTGTACGCCACTTCGAAGACCACGTACGGAACCAGCACCCCGCCAAGGAGCCGCTGGACCTTGGCCGTACTGCCGTCGAAGGTGCGGGAGAAATAGCCGGCGATCATGATGAACACCGGCATGTGCACGGCGTACACCAGCGTGTAGACCGCCTCCACGATCCGTCCGCTGCCGGGCAGTGGCTCCCATGCGTGTCCCATCGCGACCAACACGATGGCCAGGTACTTCGCGTTGTCGAAGAACGCGTCCCGGCCCGGACGCCGGCGGACGATGTCCGGCGCCGGGACGGGCAGGGCGGGTGCGGTACGTATCGCGGAAATCAGCTGTGCCACCCACGCACCCTAGCCACGCCGCGCTGCCGGCGCTGCGGCCTGCGTCACGACCCCCGCATGGGGGCCGGCTCGGCCGTACGGAGCCGGCGGGGCCACTCCCGTACGCCCAAGAAGGCCCCGACCGCGGCCACCACCCCTGTCAGCACAGCCCCGTCCGGCACCGCGTCGCCCACACGGCGTGCCCACTGTTCGACCGTGAACGAGGAGTCCACGGAGAGGAGTCCGGGCAGGGCTGTCGTGCCGTCGAAGGCGAGGAACAGGGTGCCGAGGAGGATGAAGAAGAGGCCCGAGGCCAGCGAGGTGGTGTGCAACGAGAGGCGCCCGAGGCGGAGTTCACGGCCGCGCAGCCAGCGCCGCCGGCCGAGCGAGAAGCGGTCCCACAGCAGGGCCAGGACGAAGAGCGGGGCCGCCATGCCCAGGGCGTACACGGCGAGCAGCGCACCGCCGTACGCCGGATTGCCGCCAAGGGCCGCCACCGTGAGTACGCTGCCCAGGATCGGGCCCGCGCAGAAACCCGCGAGTCCGTAGACCGCGCCGAGCGCGTACACGGAGAGCGCGGAGGTGGGCCGGATCCGGCCGGACAGCTCCGCCATGCGGCGCGAGGCGAAGCCGAGGCCGAGGATCTGCAGCACGCCGAGCGCGATGATCAGCCAGCCGCCGAGCTGCACGAGCAGATCGCGGTTGCCGTAGAAGAAGCGGCCCGCGTACGAGCCCGCCGCGCCCAGCGGCACCAGGGTGGTCGCCAGGCCCAGGTAGAAGATGCCCGTGCGGGCGAGGAGCCGGCCGGTGCTGTCGATCGTGTACGCGAAGAAGGCGGGCAGGAGCAGCGCGCTGCAGGGGCTCAGGAGCGCCAGGAGGCCGCCGAGGAAGGCCGCCAAGTAGCCGATGTCCGCTGTCACTTGGGGTCCCGGGCGGCAGCGGTGAGCGCCTCGTCGATCGCCTGTGTGAAGGTCCCGGCGGGCTGCGCGCCCGCGATCGGGCGGCCGTTGACGAGGAAGGACGGCGTCGAGGCCGCCCCCAGACCGTAGGCCTCCTGCTGGTCCCGGGCCACGGCCTCGCGGGCTTCCTTGCCCGCCGCATCCCGTACGAAACGGTCCACGTCCGCGACGCCCGCCTGCTCGGCCAGGGCCTTCAGGCGGTCCTCGCCGAACCCCTTCTCCTTCGCGCCCTCCTCGTACGCCGCCGCGTGGAACTCCCAGAAGCGGCCCTGCTGCCCGGCCGCCCAGGCGCCCCGCGCCGCCGCTTCCGACTCCTTGCCGAAGATCGGGAAGTTGCGCCACTCGATCCGCAGCTTCCCCGCGTCCACGTACTTCTTCACCAGGTCCGGCTCGGTGTCCCGCGCGAACTTGCCGCAGAAGCCGCACTTGAAGTCCGCGTACTCGATCATCACGACGGGTGCGTCGGCACGCCCCTGCGCGAGCGGGTCCTTCGCGTCGCGCCGCGCGAGCTTCGCCAGTTGTGTGTACGTGTCGTTCTGCTCGGGAGCCGAATCGGGCGCGGATACGTCGGCCACCGCGTCCGAACCGGCAGAGCCGGCCGCAGCTTCCGGCTTGGTCGCCGTGTACGAGAACCAGCCGAAGAGCAGGGCGGCGGCGACCACACCGGCGCCGATGGCCGGGCCCCGCCGCTTCGAAGCGCGCTGGGCAGGGGCGGTCGTGGTGGTCTTGGACATGCGTTCTCCCGTAAGGAAAGAGAAGTCGAAAGAAGGGTGTGCAGCGAGGACGCCGCCAGGCCGGTGCGGACGCGGCACGCAGTGGCCGTGGGCGGCGGGGCGCTGCTACACGCGCAGCACGGAGAGGGTTACGGGAGTGGGTGGATCACCTGGCGGCGTACGGCGCTCGGGAGTCACGGAGAGGAAGGCACCGTCGAGGGCGCAGACGCCGTCCACCGCAGGCAGGGGCGCGGGCACCAGCTCGGCCGCCGAGCCGCCGCGTGAGGGCGCCGACGGCTGCGAACCCTGTTCGCCCCGCCGGCCCTTGCCGCAGCCGACCCCGCCGTCCTGGTCGACGGCCACGACCTCCGCGTGGGCCACCGAGGCGGCACCGCCCGAGGACGCGGCGCTTTGACCGGCCGCGCACAGCACGCCCACCACCGCGAGCAGCAGGCTCAGCAGCAGCGGGGCCGCCGACGAGCGGCGACTTGCGGCGGCGAAGGACATGCGGACCATAGTGCCCTACCGGGGCACACGGGACAGAAATGCGTTCGCCACCGCCGAGGCCCGGGTGAGATCCTGGAGTCCGTATGTCTACTTCCTTCGACGATCTCGCAGCCCTCCTCGGCGAGAGTTCGCTCCGCGACGCCCACCGCCTCGGCCGCCGGCTCGAGGGGGCCCGCCGTATCCGCAAGCCCGAGGCGCGTCAGGCGGTGCTCGACGAGATCGCCGGCGAGGCCGAGAAGTCGGCTGCCCGCATACGGGAGCGGCGGGCCGCGCTGCCGGCGATCACGTATCCCGGGCAGCTGCCGGTCAGCCAGAAGAAGGACGAGATCGCCGACGCGATCCGCGATCACCAGGTGGTGATCGTCGCGGGCGAGACCGGCTCCGGAAAGACGACGCAGATCCCGAAGATCTGCATGGAGCTCGGCCGCGGCGCCCGCGGCATGATCGGCCATACGCAGCCGAGGCGCATCGCCGCCCGTACGGTCGCCGAGCGCGTGGCCGAGGAGCTGAACACCCCGCTCGGCGAGGTCGTCGGCTGGAAGGTCCGCTTCACGGACCAGGTCAGCAACTCCACGTACGTGAAGCTGATGACGGACGGCATCCTGCTCGCCGAGATCCAGACGGACCGCGAGCTGCGCGCGTACGACACGATCATCATCGACGAGGCCCACGAGCGGTCCCTCAACATCGACTTCCTGCTCGGCTATCTCGCCCAGCTGCTGCCCAAGCGCCCGGACCTGAAGGTCGTCATCACCTCGGCGACCATCGACCCCGAGCGGTTCTCCCGCCACTTCGGCGACGCCCCGATCGTCGAGGTCTCCGGCCGTACGTATCCGGTCGAGGTCCGCTACCGCCCGCTCCTGGAGGAAGACTCCGAGGACTCCGACCGCGACCAGATCACCGCGATCTGCGACGCTGTCGAGGAGCTGCAGGGCGAGGGCAAGGGCGACATCCTCGTCTTCCTCTCCGGGGAGCGCGAGATCCGCGATACGGCGGACGCGCTGGAGAAGAAGAAGTACAAGTTCACGGAAGTGCTCCCTCTCTACGCGCGCCTGTCGCACGCCGAGCAGCATCGCGTCTTCCAGCCGCACACCGGCCGCAGGATCGTTCTCGCCACGAACGTCGCGGAGACCTCCCTCACCGTCCCCGGCATCAAGTACGTGATCGACCCGGGCACTGCCCGCATCTCGCGCTACAGCCATCGCACCAAGGTCCAGCGCCTGCCCATCGAGGCGGTCTCGCAGGCCAGCGCGAATCAGCGCAAGGGCCGCTGCGGCCGTACGTCCGACGGCATCTGCATCCGCCTGTACTCGGAGGAGGACTTCGAGTCCCGCCCGGAGTTCACGGACGCCGAGATCCTCCGGACGAACCTGGCCTCCGTCATCCTGCAGATGACCGCGGCCGGCCTCGGCGACATCGAGAAGTTCCCGTTCATCGACCCGCCGGACCACCGCAACATCCGCGACGGCGTCCAACTCCTGCAGGAACTGCACGCGTTGGACCCCACGCAGAAGGATGTCCGCAAGCGTCTGACGCCGATGGGCCGCAAGCTCGCCCAGCTGCCGGTGGACCCGCGCCTTGCCCGCATGGTCGTGGAGGCCGACAAGAACGGGTGCGTACGCGAGGTCATGGTGATCGCGGCCGCCCTGTCCATCCAGGACCCGCGCGAGCGCCCGGCCGAGAAGCAGACGCAGGCGGACCAGCAGCACGCGCGGTTCAAGGACGAGACGTCCGACTTCCTCGCGTATCTGAATCTGTGGCGGTACGTCCGCGAGCAGCAGAAGGAGCGCGGCTCCAGCTCGTTCCGCCGGATGTGCAAGCAGGAGTACCTGAACTTCCTGCGCATCCGCGAGTGGCAGGACATCTACACACAGCTGCGCACCGTCGCCAAGCAGATGGGCATCCATCTCAACGAGGACGACGCCGGCGACCAGCAGGTCCACCTCTCGCTCCTTGCCGGCCTGCTCTCCCACATCGGGATGAAGGACATCAAGGACGGCGCGAAGAACGACTATCTGGGCGCCCGCTCGGCCAAGTTCGCGATCTTCCCGGGCTCCGCGCTCTTCAAGAAGCCCCCTCGCTTCGTGATGTCCGCCGAGCTGGTGGAGACCTCGCGCCTGTGGGCCCGGGTCAACGCGAAGATCGAGCCCGAGTGGATCGAGCCGCTCGCCGGGCATCTGATCAAGCGCACGTACTCCGAGCCGCACTGGGAGAAGGACCAGGCCGCGGTGATGGCGTACGAGAAGGTGACGCTGTACGGCGTCCCGATCATCACCGAGCGCAAGGTGAACTACGGGCGGATCGACCCCGAGGTCAGCCGCGAGCTGTTCATCCGCAATGCCCTGGTCGAGGGCGACTGGCGTACGCACCACAAGTTCTTCGCCGACAACCGCCGGCTGCTCACCGAGGTCGAGGAGCTGGAGCACCGGGCCCGCCGCCGCGACATCATGGTCGACGACGACACCCTCTTCGACTTCTACGACGAGCGCGTGCCCGACCACGTCGTCTCCGGCGCGCACTTCGACTCCTGGTGGAAGCAGACGAAGCGCGAGGAGCCCGAGCTGCTCGACTTCGAGCGCTCGATGCTGATCCGCGAGTCCGCGGAGGCGGTCACCAAGGACGACTATCCGGACTCCTGGCGGCAGGGGCAGCTGAAGTTCCGGGTGACGTACCAGTTCGAGCCGGGCGCGGACGCGGACGGCGTGACCGTCCACATCCCGCTCCAGGTCCTCAACCAGGTCACCGACGAGGGCTTCGACTGGCAGATCCCGGGTCTGCGGGAGGACGTGGTCACCGAGCTGATCAGGTCGCTCCCCAAGCCGATCCGCCGCCATTACGTACCGGCGCCGAACTACGCGAAGGCTTTCCTGGAGCGGGCGACCCCGCTCCAGGAGCCGCTGCCGGTCACGCTGGCCCGTGAGCTGAAGGGGATGGTCGGCGTCCCGGTCACGGCCGAGGACTTCGATCTCACCCGCGTACCGGACCACTTGAAGATCACGTTCCGGATCGTCGACGAGCGCCGCAAGAAGCTCGCCGAGGCCAAGGACCTTGAGGCGCTGCGTCTCCGGCTCAAGCCGAAGGCGCGGCAGGCCATCTCCAAGGCGGCCGCCGCGACGGCCGAGCGCTCCGGCGGCGAGGCGATCGAGCGGACCGGTCTGACGGACTGGACGATCGGCACGCTCACGAAGGTCTTCGAGACCCGGCGGGCGGGCCAGCCGGTGAAGGCGTATCCCGCCCTGGTCGACGCGGGCTCCGCCGTGGACGTGCGGCTCTTCGACACCGAGGCCGAACAGCGGGCGGCCATGTGGAAGGGCACCCGCCGCCTGATCCTCCTCAACATCCCGGTGAACGTCTCGAAGTTCGCCTCGGGCAAGCTGACGAACCAGCAGAAGCTCACGCTCTCCGCCAGCCCGCACGGCTCGATCCAGGCGCTCGTCGACGACTGCGTGACGGCCGCCGCGGACAAGCTGATCGCCGACTTCGGCGGCCCGGCCTGGGACGAGGAGTCCTACCGGAAGCTGTACGAGAAGGTGCGGGCCGACATCGTGGACGCCACCGTGCACACGGTCGGCCAGGTACAGCAGGTCCTCGCCGCCTGGCAGGCCTGCGAGCGCCGCCTGAAGTCCACGAAGAGCGCGGCCCTGCTGCCCAACCTCCAGGACGTACGGAAGCAGTTGGACGCCCTCGTGAAGCCGGGCTTCGTCACGGCGGTCGGGCTGCGCCGGCTTCCCGACGTGATGCGCTATCTCGTGGCGGCCGACCGCCGGCTGCAGCAGATGCCCACGTCCGTGCAGCGGGACACCTCGCGCATGGAGAAGGTGCACGAGATGCAGGACGAGTACGCCTGGCTGCTCGAGCAGCTGCCGCAGGGACGGCCCGTGCCGCAGGAGGTCCTGGAGATCCGCTGGATGATCGAGGAACTCCGCGTCAGCTACTTCGCGCACGCCCTCGGCACCGCGTACCCGATCTCCGACAAACGCATCGTGAAGGCGGTGGACGCGGCGGCCCCGTAGGCGGCCCGAGCTGTGACGATCCCGTCGCGATAAGTGAGTTCGACCGGCGGGCCTGCACTGCTGTACAGTCCTTCTCGCAGCGCAACACGAAAGCAAGCGCCGCGAAACCTGGTCCTGTGGAGCAGTTTGGAGTGCTCGCCACCCTGTCAAGGTGGAGGCCGCGGGTTCAAATCCCGTCAG
>NZ_JAEIMH010000077.1:0-18974 GCF_016464295.1 Streptomyces sp. N35
CCTCACCACACAGACCATGATCAACGGTCAAGGCCCGACGCGCCACGGCCAACCATGCACGAGGTCGTTAGTCCGAGGGCCGCGGCGGTCCGCCGGCCCACGGCCGACCGCCCTGTGAGACCCCTCTACCGGGGACGATCACGCACGGCTACCGTGGGCCCGCCCAGTGAGAGCCGCCGAAGTCTCCACACCCTCCGGATCGTTGGAGACCCGCTCTTGTCGACGCTCACCGCGCCCGCCGTCCAAGCGCCCCGCCGCGCCTGGCTCACCGATCTGCCCGTACTGCTCGTCGCCGTCGTCTGGGGCGCCAGCTACCTCGCGGCCAAGGGCATCACGACGACCCACACCGTCATCGCGGTCCTCGTCCTGCGCTTCGCGCTCGTCCTGCCGGTGCTCGTGGTGGCCGGATGGCGCCGGCTGCGCGCGCTGCGGCCGGCTCAGGTGCGGGGAGCCGGGGTCCTCGGGCTGATCCTCGGCGGGATCTTCCTCCTGGAGACGTACGGCGTCGTCCATACGTCGGCGACGAACGCGGGCCTGATCATCAGCCTCACCATGATCTTCACGCCGCTCGCCGAGGCGGCCCTCAACCGGCGGACCCCGTCGCGCTCGTTCCTCGCCGCCGCGGGCCTGTCCGTCCTCGGCGTCGTCCTCCTCACGCAGGGCGGCGGTTTCACCTCGCCCTCGCTCGGCGACTTCCTGATCCTGCTCGCCGCCCTCGCCCGCACCGTCCATGTCCTGGCGATGGCCCGGATCCGAGCGGTCCAGGACGCCGACTCCCTTTCCCTGACGACGGTCCAGCTCGGCACGGCGGTGCTGCTGTTCGCGCTGCTCGCCGCCGCCGGAACGGGTGACTCGCCCTGGTCCGCGGCAGCGGACTTCGGGCCGCGCGAATGGGCCGGCCTGGTCTTCCTCTCGGTCTTCTGCACGCTCTTCGCGTTCTTCGTCCAGATGTGGGCCGTCCGCAAGACCTCACCGTCCCGCGTCAGCCTCCTCCTCGGCACCGAGCCCCTGTGGGCCGCGGCGGTCGGCATCGCCCTCGGCGGTGAACGGCTCGGAGCGCTCGGTCTTGTGGGCGCCGCACTGGTGCTGGCGGGCACGGCATGGGGGCGCCGGGCGGCGTGAGGGACCCTGGAACCGGGCCGCCCGCCGCGCGCATCCTTCGTGGGGGACCGCTTCGGGGGAGGGCGCAGTGGACGCGGACAGGGCTGACGACCCGCAACAGCGGGAGAGGGCCCGGTGGTGGCGCGACACCGGGACGGTGATGCTGGCTCTGGCCGGCGGACTGTGGCTGTGGGCCGCGGTGCTCGTTGTGACCTCGGCACCCGGCGTGTTCGGCAGATGTGGCGAGGACGACCTCGCGACGCGTGGCTGCGAGGCCCGCGACCTGGGCTTGCCGTTGCTGCTGCTCGTCCTGGCCCTGCCGCTCGCCGCACTCGGCGCCATGCTGTACGCGACCTTCAGCACCCGCCTCGCCCGCAGCGGGCAACGCGCCGTGGGGCGTGAGCCCGAGGATCCCTGACCCTCAGCCCGACGGCGACACCAGGCCCGTCTCGTACGCGATGATCACCAGCTGGACGCGGTCGCGTGCCGACAGCTTCGCCAGGAGCCGGGCCACATGGGCCTTGGCCGTCGCCACGCTGATGAAGAGCTCGGCGGCGATCTCGGCGTTGGACAGGCCGCGGCCGACCAGGACGAGGACCTCGCGCTCCCGCCCGGTCACGCCCGCCAACTCACGCTGGGGGCGCGCCTGTTCCGGCCGCGCGGCGAACTCCGCGATCAGCCGGCCCGTGACGCTCGGCGCGATCAGCCCGTCGCCGCCCGCGACCACACGGACCGCGGTGAGGATGTCGTCGAGGGCCATGTCCTTGACCAGGAACCCGGACGCGCCCGCCCGCAGCGAGCCGTAGACGTACTCGTCATCGTCGAACGTCGTGAGCATCAGGACGCGCGTGGCCGGCTGCGCGGCGGTGATACGGCCCGTCGCCTCGATCCCGTCCATGCCCGGCATCCGGATGTCCATGACGACGACGTCGGGCCGCAGCTCCCCGGCCAGCCGTACCGCCTCCGCGCCGGTGCCCGCCTCGCCGACCACCTCGATATCCGGGGCGTCGGTGATCAGGACCCGCAACCCGCTGCGGACCAGCGGCTGGTCGTCGGCGAGGAGCACGCGTACGGCTGTCATCGGTCCTCCGCAGGGAGATCCGCACGTACGGCTGTCACTGCTGTCACTGTTCCTCCGCCGGGAGATCCGCACGTACGGCTGTCACTGCTGTCATCGTTCCTCCGCCGGGTGTTCCGCACATACGTGATTCATCGTTCCTCCGCCGGAATCGGCAGCCGGGCCGTCACCCGGAAGCCGCCCCCGGGGCGAGGCCCCGCCTCGAACGAGCCGTGCAGGAGCGTGACCCGCTCCCGCATCCCCACGAGCCCGTACCCGTACCCGTCGCCGCCGAGCTTCGCGCCCCGGCCCTCGTCGGTGACGGTCACGGTGAGGGCCTCGGTGCCGAAGTCGACGGTCACCTCGCAGTCGGGCACTCCCGCATGCCGTACGACATTGGTGACGGCCTCCTGGACGATCCGGTACGCCGAGAGCTCCAACTCCGGGGGAAGCGCCCGCTGTTCACCGAGACGCCGCACGTCCACCCGAATGCCCGCGTCCTGCGCGGCCGTGACGAGCCGGTCCAGGTCCGCGAGGGCGGGTGCCGGATCCAGCGGGGCGCCCTCCGACTGGCGCAGGGCGCCCAGCATCCGGCGCAGGCCCGAGAGCGTCTCGCGGCTGGTCGACTCGATCGCGCCGAGGGCGTTGCGGGCCTCGGCCGGCTGGGTGTCGATGACCCGCCGGCCCACCCCCGCCTGGATCGCGATGATGCCGATGCTGTGCGCCACCATGTCGTGCAACTCCCGTGCGATCCGCAGCCGTTCGGCCGTCACCGCCTGAGCCGCGGCCTGCTCGCGCAGGGCACGGGCGTGCTTGCCGCGCTCGGCGACCGAGTAGCCGACGAGCCAGGAGGTGGCCAGCGCGAGGGTGAGGGTGAGGACGGTGCTCACCGTGATGTCGGCGCCCGAGCGGTAGTACGGGACCGCCGCGATCTGCGCGGCCAGCGCGAGCACACCCGCCCCTACGGCCGACCGTCGCGGACGGGTCGCGGCGATGAAGCCCACCGCCAGATCGGTGAACAGGGCTTGCAGATAGGCGATCTGCCAGCCCTGCTGCTGTCCGTGGAACGGCGATCCGGCTTGCGCCTGCGCGATCACCGTCGCCGCGAACGAGCCGATGACGAGCAGCAGGAGCGCGGGCTCGGGCCGGCGCAGCAGCAGCGGTACGACGAGGACCGCGAGGAGGGCGGAGGGGAGCAGGCGTGCGCCGGTCAGTTCGGGTTCGTTGAGCGCGGCGATGTAGAGGAGAACGGAGTAGGCGACCCCTGCGCACCAGGCCAGCGCTCCGACGGCCACTTCGCGCCGGGACCGTACGGGGTCGGGGGCCGGCGGCGGGGTGTCGCTCACGCGTTGGTGTCCGGCGGGGTGTCTCTCATGGCGTGATCATAGGCAGGCGGTACGCGGCCGGGCATCGGCCCGGCGGCGTACGCCCGTGGGCTACCAGGGCAGGCTCAGCCGGAGCCGGAGCCGGAGCCGGAGCCGGAGCCGGAGCCGGAGCCGGAGCCGGAGCCGGAGCCGAAGCCGAAGCCGAAGCCGAAGCGGGCGCCGGCGCCCGCGCCCAGGCCGCACCCGGGAGTCATGTCCGGGAGCGGCCATACCCGCCCTGATGACCGCGACCGCGTCGGATCGACAGAGCGACCGCGTCAGATAGACAGAGCGGCCGCGTCAGATCGACACAGCGACCGCGTTGTACGTCGTTTCCGGCGTCGGTGGTGTCGTGAAGCGCGCGTTGACCAGATAGAGCCGGTCGCCGAAACGCGCGGCGGTCGTGGGTACGTCGAAACGGGGGTCCGTGATCGTCCTGAGCAGGGTGGCCGTGGTGACCCGCTCGTCGAGGTCCCAGACGCTGATCAGGTTGAGACGGTTCTGCACGACGTACAGGGTGCGGCCGCTGCGCCACAGGCCGTCGCCGTTGAGCACCGTGTCCTGGCCGACCAGCGTGATCTTCGTGGCGTGCCCGCTCCCGGGGTCGACGCGGTACAGCTCGCCCGGCGTGCTCTTCACCACGATCAGTCCGCGGCCGTCAGGGGTGTCGACGATCCCGTTGGCGTTGTTGACGTCGGGCAGCTGCACCCAGTCGCCGGTGAGCGGCAGGGCACGGACCCCGCCCGTCCGTCCGCCTTGCGGGACGCCGTACAGGAAAGCGGCACGCGAGTCGGTGAACCAGGCGCGTTTGCGCAGGAGCGTCACATCGTTGATGAAGTGGCCGGTCGCTTCGGACAGTTGGTGCGTGACCAGGAGCTCGCCGGTGCGGGCGTCGTGCACGCGCGCGACACCGGTGTTCCCGGCCACGTAAAGCAGTCCGTCCCGGCTCACCTTCAGGCCGACGGAGATCAGGCCGGTGCCCCCGGCGAAGAGGACCTTCCCCCGTCCGGTGCGCAGGTCGGCGCGGTAGATCGCGCCGTTGGCGCGCGAGCCCAGATAGGCGTACGGGCCGCGGCCGATGGCGATGCCTTCGGGCAGCCAGCCGTTCGGGAGCGGGAACTCCGCCGGCCAGTCGGCGGCCGGGGTCGCCGCCGCCGTGCCGGCACCGGCCGTGACGGCCCCGGCCGTGACGGCCAAGGCGGCAGCGGCGGCGCCGCCGAGCACGGCGCGTCGGGTGGGGCGGGGGTGCGGCGGGTTCGTGGTCGGGCGAGGGTGAGGGTGAGGCGAGTTCATGGTGGGGCCTCCACGATGTCGTCGTGTGGGCAGCCGGGGCGTCAACTGCCGTGGTGGGCACGCGAGTTGGAAAGCGAGTTGGAAAGCGAGTTGGAAGGCGAGTTGGAAAGCGAGTTGGAAGGCGAGTTGGAAGGTGAGCCAGCAAGCGCTTTCGCGCTTCTCTCCGTCCTGCGCCCCGGCCGCCCCCGTTGTCACACCGGGCGTCCCGTTCCGGCCACGCGCCGAGCCCCTGGGTCATCGGCCCCCAGGCGTACGCCCGTGGGCCAACCGGACGCGGCGAATATGCCCGGCGGCCCGATGCCTGGCAGGGCTCTGTTCGGCGACCGTGGATCACGTGATTGAAGTCAGCGAACTCACCAAGCGCTACGGGGACACCACCGCCGTACGCGACCTGTCCTTCACCGTCCGCCCGGGCCATGTCACCGGCTTCCTGGGCCCGAACGGCGCCGGGAAGACCACCACCTTGCGTCTGCTCCTCGGCCTCAACACCCCCACCTCGGGCACGGCCACCATCGGCGGCCGGGACTTCGGCGACGCACGCCGCGGGCTCCGTCATGTCGGCGCCCTCCTCGACGCCCAGGACGTACACGGCGGCCGCACCGCGCGTGCCCACCTGGGCGCACTCGCCGCGAGCAACGGTATTCCGCGCGGCCGGGTCCGCGAGGTGCTCGACGAGGTGGGGCTCGGGGACGTCGCGGGTCGGCGGATCGGGGGGTTCTCGCTCGGCATGAAGCAGCGCCTGGGGATCGCCTCCGCGCTGCTCGGCGACCCGTCCGTGCTCGTCTTCGACGAACCCCTCAACGGGCTCGATCCGGAAGGTGTGCAGTGGCTGCGCGCCCTCCTGCGCCGCCTCGCCGCCGAAGGCCGTACGGTCTTCGTCTCCAGCCATCAGATGTCCGAAATGGAGCTCTGCGCCGAGCAGTTGATCGTCATCGGCCGCGGTGAGCTGATCGCCGCGGAGAGCCTCGGCGCGTTCGCCGCCCGCGGCAGGAGCCAGGGCGTACGGGTGCGGGCGAGGGAGTCCGAACGTCTTGTGTCCGCGCTGCTCGCGGAGGGCGCCGAGGTGGTACCGGGCGAGCAGTCCCTGAGCGTGACCGGTGTCGACGCCGAACGGATCGGCGAGCTGGCCCTGCGCGAAGGCGTCGTCCTCGGTGAACTCACCCCGCTGGGCGCCTCGTTGGAGCAGGCCTTCATGGAACTGACCGCCGACAGCGTCGACTACCTCACGGGAGAGCCCCGATGACCGTCACTTCGATGACCGCCCTCATGCCGGCGACCGCTGCCCCGGCGCGCTTCCGTCATCTCCTCGCCGCCGAGTGGATCAAGATCTGGTCGCTGCGCTCCACCTACTGGGTGCTCGGTGCCGGATCGCTGTCCGTCATCGGAATCAACGCGAACTCCGCGTACTCCAACGCCGACCGCCTCTCGGGCATGCCCGCGGAGCCGTCCGCCCCGCCGCCGGGCATGCGCGGTGAGCCGTTGATGGCCTTCGACGCCCTGCATACCGCCTTCCTGGACCCTGCCTGGCAGATCTTCATGGTGGTGGCGTGCAGCGTCGGCGCGATCGCCGTGTTCGGCGAGTACACCAGCGGCCTCATCCGTACGACGCTGACCGCCGTGCCCGACCGGCGCGCCGTCATCCTCGCCAAGGCCGCGGTCGTGACCGGGGTGATGACGGTGCTGGGCGCGGTGGTCGCGACTGCCACCCTGCTCCTGACGCAGTACTTGCTGCGCGACCACGGCGGCGTCTCCCTCGCCGACCCCGAAGCGCTGCGCGCCGTCGCCGGCTCGGCCCTGCTCGCGCCGCTGTGCGCGCTGGTCGGCATGGCGATCGGTGCGGTCGTACGGCATGCGGCGGGCGCGATCGTCGGGGCGATCCTGACGCTGCTGCTCCTGCCGGCGCTGTTCCAGGGCGAGACCTACCGCTGGGTCGCGGAGATCGGGAACGCGATGCCGCTGAGCGCCTGGGAGACGCTCTCCGGCAACCACTGGGGTGAGGGCAAGTATCCGGTGACCGTCACCGAGGCGTGGGTGGTCTACGCGGCGTGGGCGGTATGTGCGGTGCTCGTGGCGGTGGAGGCTGTGCGGCGGCGGGATGTGTGAGGGCGGGCGGCGCGTGAACGCCCCGACAGTCATGGGGAGTTCACGTGCCGCCCGCGCCGGCTGCTGGGAGTTCAGGCGCCGCCAGCCCGCCCGCCCTCTCGGTGGCCGATGTTCAGGCCCCGGCTCCCCTGTGGCGGCCGGGGGCCCAGCGGCTCACCGTTCCAGGTGCAACCGCCGCCCTTCCCACCGCCGCCGCAGCCAGCGGTCGTGGCTCGCCACGACGATCACGCCGGGGCCGGAGCCCAGCGCTTCCTCCAACTCGTCGCACAGGACGGGGGAGAGGTGGTTGGTCGGCTCGTCGAGCAGCAACAGCCGCGGCGGACGGGCCACCAGCAGCGCCAGGGCCAGGCGGCGGCGCTGGCCCACGGACAGCTGCCCGGCCGGCTTGTCCAGATCCGCCTCGGCGAGCAGGCCCAGTGAGCCGAGCGGTACCTTCTCGGCGCGCGCCGGGCCCAACTCCCGCTCGTAGACGGCCCGGGCGGTACGGTCCGGGCGCGCGAACACGGTGTCCTGCGCGAGCATCCCGACCGTGGGGTCCGGCCGCCGGGGCAGCTCCCCCCTGGCGGGGGGGGGGGCCCCGGGGGCGGGGGGGGGGGGGGCCGGCCGGGGCGCCCGAACAGGGTGCCCGGCGCGAGCACCCCGACCGTGGGGCCCGGCCGCCGGGACAGCTCTCCCATGGCGGGGAGCTGTCCCGCGAGTACGGCGAGCAGCGTGGACTTGCCCGCGCCGTTGCCGCCCGTGAGCAGCAGCCGGTCCGTCTCCTCCAGGTCCAGGTCGACCGCCGCGAGCCGCCCGGCCACCCACACCTGACGCAGGGACACGAGCGGGCGAGCCGCCACCCCGTCCGCCCGAGCAGTGGAGGCGCTCGACGCGGCTGAACCCCTCGCCGCCTGCGCATCCGCCGAAGCCCTCACGGCCTCGGGCGCATCCGCCGAAGCCCCTTCGCCCGCGGGCGCATCCGCCGAAGTCCCCACGCACTCGTGCGATACCCCCGACCCCTCCGCCGTGCCGCGCCCCGCCAGTTCCCCGCCCAAGAACCGCAGCGGCCGCGGCGGCTCGGCGACCCGGGTGCGCTCCAACTCCTCCAGCCTGTGGGCCGCGTTGCGGACCCGGCGCGAGATCTGGTGCTGTACCCGTCCCGCCCGACGCCCGTAGCCCATCTTCTCGTTGTCCGTGCGCCAGCGGTTCGGCGCGACCCGGTGCGCGGTCACGCCCGCCGAGTGCCGCAGCTCGCCGAGGAGTTCCTGCTCCTCGGCGAACCGCCGCTCCCAGCGCACCCGTTCGGCGCGCTTCTCGGCGAGATACGCGCTGTAGCCGCCGCCGAACCGGACCGGACCGTCCACCGCAGGATCGAGGTCGACCAGATCGGTGCAGACGGCGTCCAGGAACGCACGGTCGTGGCTGGCGGCCAGCACCGTGCCGGGCAGCGAGCGCAGCTGCTCCTCCAGGAAGGCGGCCGCGTCGTCGTCCAGATGGTTGGTCGGCTCATCGAGCAACAGCGCCGAGGGCCGCCGTACGAGCAGCGCGGCCAGCGCGAGGCGGCCGCGCTGCCCGCCGGAGAGCGAACCGAGCGTACGGTCGCGGCCGAACCCGCCGAGCCCGAGGCCCTCGAGCACGAGATCCGCACGGCGGTCGGCGTCCCAGGACTCCCGGTCACGGGCCTGTTCGAGACGTCTGCCGTACGTGTCGAGCAGCAGCGGATGGCCGGGATCGTCCTCGGGGAGCCGGGCCAGTTCCTCGCCGAGCCGTTCGAGCTCGGCGAGATCCTCGCGCGCCTCGCGCAACGCCTCGTCGAGCACGGTGGCGATGGTCGACTCGGCTTCGTACGGCAGTTCCTGGTGCAGAAAACCCAGGTCGGCCGGACGTGTGACGCTGCCCGAGTCGGGTGCGTCCACCCCCGCGAGCACGCGCAGCAGCGTGGACTTGCCGACGCCGTTCTCCCCGATCAGGCCGATGCGGTGGCCGGGCGGAGCGGTCAGGGAGATGCCGTCGAGGATGCGCCTCCCGGCGAGGTGGCGGACGAGATCGTGGGCGACCAGAGCGGTCTTGGGCATGGGAATCCATCCAACGTGAGAGCCGTAAGGCCCGCCGGGCACGAGGCCTCGGGCGCGGGCCACCGCATACGCCGGCGGATCACACAGCGGGAGCCCCTGTCTCCGTGAGGGCCCCGTCGGCCAGCCGAAGCCAGCGGTTCACGCCGATCTCGGCGAGGAAGCGCTCGTCGTGGCTGATCACCATGAACGCGCCCTGATACGAGGTGAGCGCGCTCTCCAACTGGCCCGCGCTGACCAGGTCCAGGTTGTTCGTCGGCTCGTCGAGCAGCAGCAACTGAGGTGCGGGTTCGGCGCACAGCACACAGGCCAGGGTGGCGCGCAGCCGCTCCCCGCCGGAGAGCACTCCGACCGGCAGATGGGCTCCCGCACCCCGGAACAGGAAGCGGGCCAGGAGGTTCATCCGCTCGGCGGCGGGCCGCCGAGGGGCGAACGCGGCGAAATTCTCCGCCACCGTACGGTCCGGATCCAGCAGGTCGAGACGCTGCGAGAGATAAGCGATCCGGCCGTCCGCCCGCGTGATCTCCCCGCTGTCCGGGGGGAGTTCACCGGTGATCAGCCGCAACAGGGTGGTCTTGCCGGCACCGTTGGGCCCGCTCAGCGCGATGCGCTCCGGTCCGCGGACGGTCAGATCCACACCGCCCGGAGCGAACACGGCCTCGTCCCCGAGCCGGACCTGCAGCCCTTCGCCGAGCAGGAGCGTGCGCCCGGTGGGCACCTGCGTGTCGGGGAGCTCCAGGACCAGGCGCTGCTCGTCCCGCAGCGCCCGGCCCGCCTCGTCGAGCCGCGCTTTGGCCTCGCCGACCCGCGAGGCGTGCATCTGCCCGGCCCGGCCCGCGGACTCCTGTGCGCCGCGCTTCATGTTCCCGGCGAAGATCCGGGGCAGTCCGGCGTTCTTGAGGTTGCGGGCGGCGTTGCTCGCCCGCCGCTCGGCGCGTTCGCGGGCCTGCTGAAGCTCCCGCTTCTCGCGCTTCAGCTCCTGCTCGGCGCTGCGGACGTTCTTCGCGGCGACCTCCTGTTCGGCCCGTACCGCTTCCTCGTACGCGGTGAAGTTGCCTCCGTACAGGCGCAGTTCGCCGCTGCCGAGTTCGGCGATGCGCTCCATGCGGTCGAGCAGCGCACGGTCGTGGCTGACCAGGAGCAGAGTGCCGGAGAAGTCCTCGAGAGCGTCGTGGAGGTGGTGTCTGGCCTCGGTGTCGAGGTTGTTGGTGGGCTCGTCGAGCAGCAGTACGTCGGGACGCCTGAGCAACTGGGCGGCGAGCCCGAGCGAGACGGCCTGGCCGCCGCTGAGGGTGCCGAGGCGGCGGTCGAGGGCGAGTGAGCCCAGGCCCAGGCGGTCGAGCTGGGCGCGGCTGCGCTCCTCGATGTCCCAGTCGTCGCCGATGGTGGCGAAGTGCTCCTCGCCGACATCCCCGGACTCGACGGCGTCCAGGGCGCGGATCACGTCGGCGACGCCGAGCACCTCGGCGACCGTGAGACCGCCGGTGAGGGGAAGGCTCTGCGGGAGATAGCCGAGGGTGCCGCCGACCGAAACCGACCCGGAGGCGGGCCTCAGCTCACCGGCGATCAGCTTGAGCAGGGTGGACTTGCCCGCACCGTTGGGGGCGACCAGGCCGGTGAGGCCGGGTGTGACGGTGAACGACAGATCGTGGAAGACCGGGGTGTCGTCGGGCCAGGAGAAGGAGAGGGCGGAGCAGACGACAAAGGCGTCGGACATGAGTGAGATGACCTCGTGCGGCATACGGGCAGAAAGCAGACCTCTGCCCTGGGCAGATGGGGGAAAGGGGTACGACGGGACGGGCCCGCCTCGGCGGCGCTCCTGTGCGCCGGCCGGGGGCCGTCAGCTCCGGATCTCACCCGGAGATGTCGTCGTCACCCGCCACGTCTGCCACTCCTTGTTGCACGATCAACGTCCCGGGCAGCGTAACAGCCGACGCCGGGGTGGCGCGATGTGCCGACGCGGCGAGGGTGAACTCCCGGAAAATTCACAGGAGTTAACGTCCTTGGCGTTGACACCCCAGGGTCTACGCGCGTCATCCTGAGGGGCATGCGAATCCCCCCACGTATCACCGCAGCCCTGACCCTGTCCGCCGCGCTGCTCCTCGGCGGAGCGGCCCCGATGGCCACCGCGGCCCCCACGGCCACGGCCCCCACGGCCGCCCCGGTCTCCTCCGCCGCCGTCGGCGACATCTGCTACTCGGCGCTGCCGAGCCAGGCCCACGACACCCTGGACCTGATCGAGGCCGGCGGCCCCTTCCCGTATCCACAGGACGGCACCGTGTTCCAGAACCGGGAGGGCCTGCTGCCCGGCCAGTCGACCGGCTACTACCACGAGTACACGGTCAAGACCCCCGGCTCACCGGACCGCGGCGCGCGCCGCATCGTCACCGGCGAGGAGCGGCAGGAGGACTACTACACCGCCGACCACTACGCGTCGTTCGACCTGGTCGACCACGCCTGCTGAGCCCTTGAGCGCGGCGGCCGGGGGCGCGGTTCAGGACTTCGCGCTCTCGGCCGCCGCGAACAGCGCCACGGCGAGCGCGATGGCCGAGATGCCGGCGTAGAGCTCCCAGCCGTCGAAGAAGCTCAGCCGCTGGATGAAACCCCACCGCACCCAGTGGAAGAGCTCGTAGACCACGGCGCCCACACCTTGGAAGAGCAGGATCGCGCCGAGAAACTGCAGAAGACCTTTCATACGGACGAGCCTGCTCGCGCGAGGCGGGGGCAGGCATCGGCCGACGGGCGAGAGCGCCCTGGCCGAAAGTCGGTGCGGCCGCGACTTTGGTCTACGGCAGGCCCAGGGAGACCCCGGCGCCGCCGATACCTGCGTAAATTTATCGACTATGAGCTGGAGCAAGAGCAGGCCGCAGACGGCGGACGCACCGTCCCCGCGCGACTACCGCTGGCCCAGCCTGCTGCCCTCGGCGATCGCCGACGAGTTCGACCCGGACCGCTCCGCGCGCAACGGCGGCAGGCACCGGCGTACCGCACGGGACTGGATCGTCGACTTCCTCTGCTTTCTCGTCGCCGTCTTCATCGGCTTGATCGGTGCGGACGCCGTCGGCAAGAACCCGAATATCTCCGAGAACGCGGCCCACCTCGACCAGCTGATCGGCGCTGTCGCCTGCGCCGCGGTCTGGCTGCGGCGCCGCTGGCCGGTGGGCCTCGCGATCGCGATGATCCCGGTGACCATCGTCTCGGACACGGGGGGCGGCGCCGCGGCGGTCGCCCTGTTCACGCTCGCGGTGCACCGCCCCTTCCGGTACGTCGCATGGATCGGCGGCATCACGACCGCGCTGGTCCCGTTCGTCTACGTGCTGCGTCCCGACGCGGACATCCCGTACGGAGTGGCCGTCGCGCTGGCCGTGATGCTCAGCCTGACCGTTGTCGCCTGGGGCATGTTCGTACGCTCCCGCCGCCAACTGCTGCTGTCCCTGCGCGACCGCGTCCTGCGGGCCGAGACGGAGGCCGAGCTCCGGGCCGAACAGGCCCAGCGTCTGGCCCGCGAGGCGATCGCCCGGGAGATGCACGATGTGCTCGCGCACCGGCTCACCCTCCTGAGCGTGCACGCCGGCGCCCTCGAATTCCGCCCCGACGCCCCGCAGGCCGAGGTCGCCCGGGCCGCAGGGGTCATCCGCGACAGCGCGCACGAGGCGCTGCAGGACCTGCGCGAGATCATCGGCGTGCTGCGGGCCAACGAGCCGGCCGAGGAGTCGGGGCGTCCCCAGCCCACCCTCACCGAGCTCGACCAGCTCGTCGCCGAATCCCGGCAGGCCGGGATGGAGGTCCGCCTCGACAGCTACCTCGACGACCCGAAGGCCGTCCCGGCCGCCACCGGCCGCAACGCGTACCGCATCGCGCAGGAGGCCCTGACCAACGCCCGCAAGCACGCCCCCGGCGCCGAGGTCGCCATCAGCGTGACCGGCGCCCCGGGTCAGGGGCTCACCCTCGACATCCACAACCCGCCGCCGCCCGGCGAGGTGCCGCATGTCCCCGGCTCGGGTCAGGGGCTGATCGGCCTCACCGAACGGGCCACCCTCGCCGGCGGGCGCCTGGACCACGGCGAGGAGGCGGACGGCGGCTTCCGGGTCCATGCGTGGCTGCCGTGGCTGGAGCGCTGAACCGTTCTGTGCCGTTGCCGCGGCGCTGATCTCCGCAACCGTCCGCTACGGCCGCACGGACCGCCAGATCCGGTCCGGCAACTCCCGTACCGCCTCGTCGAGATCGAGCTCCGCGAAGGTGTGCGTCAGAGACCGCCGGGCCGTCTCGATGACCGGCCCGAGCACCAGGATCTCGAGCAGCGGCTCCGGCAGCGGCGCGATCTCCCCGGCCTCGATCCGCGGCGCCATCCACGCGGCGATCCGCCCGAACTTCTCGTCCTTCAGCGCCCGGATCTCCGCGGCGTGCGTGGCCAGATGACCCGAGTACGAAGAGGCGTGCAGGAACAGCGCGGCGTCCCGGTGCTCCTGGATGAACCGCAGATACGAGCGCACCAGCGCCTGGATCCCGGTCCTCGTGGTGCGCGTACGGTATAGCGCGTCGATCATCTCGTCGCAGACCTGCGCCATGCAGCGGCAGTACAGCGCGGCCGCGAGCCCGCCGAAACTGCCGAAGTGGTGGTAGAGACTGCCGAGGCTCACCCCGCTCGCCGACGTGACCGCGCCCACCGTGAAACCCTCCTGGCCGTGCTCGGCGTACACCCGCAGCGCACAGGTCAGGAGATGGTCCACGGTGGCCGCGCCACGCTGCTGCTTGGGGGACATCAGCCTCCTCAGCCGGCCGGCGGAGCGCCGAACGCGGCGGCCAGGTAGGGCGGTTCGAACTTCGAGTAGGGCGGTCGGATGTACAGCTCGGCCATGAACAGCCGGCCGTTCGCGTAGCGGTATTCGACCGTTCCCGGTGAGAAGTGCCGCAGCACCTCGGCGTTCTTGTCGTCCGGGGACACGCTCAGGTAGACCGTCTCCTTGAAGGTACGTCCGTCGATCCGGACCACTTGGCCCGGCGTGCTGGTCGACGCCACCCGGTACGCGAGCACATCACGCCCGTCCATGCGCAGCGGAATCAGAGGAGTCTTGCCACGGGAGTCCGCGCGCTGGCCGGTCGCCTTCCCGGTCGCCAGGTCGTACGAGACGATCTCGTTCACGGAGGCGACCTTGCCGGGTTCGGGGCGAGGTGTGGTGGCCAGATACAGCCGGTCGTTGCCGACGGCCAGCGCCGCGCACTCGGAGTGTGCGTCGATCGTGCAGGTCTTCATGGTGCGCCCCGGATCCACCGCGATCTTGCTGCGCAGGGTGCCCTTGCGCCGGTCGATCGAGAAGTAGTCCGTGAGCTTCATGTCGTCCGCGAAGGCCGCGACGACCAGGGGATCCGACGACACGATCTTCGCGAAGCCCAGACCGCGCGGCAGGTCGTAGGTGAAGCGCGGCTTGCCCGCGTCGTCGAGCAGCTGCACCCGGGCCCGGGAGTTGCCCTCCTGGCCGCAGTTCTGCAGCGCGACGAGATCCTCCCCGCTGCCGTACGCCATGTCATAGCAGGGCTCGGTCGGTCTGGGTTCCCAGAGCAGTTTGCCGTTGTCGAGGTCGAGGGCGGCCCCGCCGTTGTCCCCGGCGACGGCCACCTTGCCGGCGCCGAGACCGATCTCGTGGAAAACGGTCTTGGTGCCGGAGCGCTTGACGCTCGCCCTCCACAGCAGCATTCCCGCGTTCAGATCCAGTGCGGCGATCTCCGTGCACGGCTTGAACTTGCCGTCCTCGTCCGGCAGTCCGTCCTGGAAGAGGATCCCGGTCCGGCCCTCGACGACCTTGTCCGTGAAGCCGCAGACCTGGCCGCCGAGCGCGATCTCCCAGACCTGCCGGCCGCTTTGGACATCGAAGCCGACGACCTTCCCGATGCCGGTCTTCACATACGTGTCCTCGGTGACCCAGGAGCCGGGCGCCACGAAGAAGTCGCCCTTGGCGACCGGGGGATCGGGCACCTCGAAGAGCAGCCCGGCCTTGCTGTCCGCCGGCTTCTTCTCCGTGCCGGGTCCGTCGAACCTGGCCTCCTGCTGCTTGTCGTCGGCAGGAGTTGCGTCGTCGCCGCCCAGAGCCAGCCAGACCCCGCCGCCCACGAGCAGTGCGAGGGCGACGGCGGCGGCGATGATCCACCGCAGCCGGCTGCCTGCGGGGCGACGGTCCGGGGCGGGTGGCCCAGGAGGTGTGGCCGCCAGGAAGGGCGGGGGAGTCACCGGCGGGCCGAACCCGGGCGACCCGGTCGCCGGCGGGCCGAACCCGGGCGGCGGAGGCGGCTGGCTCATGAGGCACTCCCGTAGGACAGCAGCCGTGCCTGTTCACCCGCGTCGTCGCCGGAGATCAGGGTGTCCGACAGGAAGAAGCGGCCACCGCGGTAGGCGTACACGCCCGCCATCGCCTCGTACTCGAGCGGCATTGCCGTCTTTCCGAACTTCAGCACCGTCTTGGGTGCGCCGCCCTTGGGGCCGATGCGTACGATCCGGCCGGGCACTTCCGGTCTGCCCTTGACGTACGCGAGCAGCGACGACCCCGTGACCGCGACCGGCAGGTACTCCCGCTTCCCTTCGGGCACCGAAGCCCATTTGATCTTCCCGGTGTTGAGATCGAACGCGACGATCCGCGTGGGGCCGAGGGCCTCCGGGTCGGCCGATTTGGTGGCCAGATAGAACGTGTCCTTGCCTGCGACGCCGCCGATGCAGTTCTGCGTGCCGCGCCCTGAGTCGCCGGCGCCCGCGCAGACATCGAACTTGAACTTGCCGCCGTTGAGCGACGACCGCAGTTTGCCGTTGCCCTTCAGTGCGATCACCGACCAGTTGAACTGGTCGGCGGACGCATGGACGGACACCACCAGCGGGTTCACGGAGTAGACCTTGCCGAACTTCCAGGGCATGACCTTCTTGGTCTTCTTGTCCTTGAGCTGGTAACGCCACCTGATCTTGCCGGACTTGGGGTCGACCTCCTTGATCTGCCCGGTCACGTCCTTCTTGCCCATGCACCAGTCGAGGACCAGGAGCTTGGGGCCGCCCGCGACGTCATTCGGGTAGCAGCCGCCGGTCTTCTCCTTGCCGAGCTTGAACAGGGGCTTGCCGTCGGAGACTTGGTAGGCGTCGGCCATCATGTTGCGGCCCACCGCCACCGTGTTCCCGGTGATGGCCAGGTGGATGATGATCGTGCTGTCCTCGGAGCCCTTCTCCTCGAGCTTCTTGCGCCAGCCGCCGGCCCCCTTCTTCAGGTCGATCATCTGAAGGTGGTTGCAGGTGCCCTTCGCCTTGCCGGGATCGCGGTACGCGACGACCACCTTGCCGTCCGTCGTGGGATTCACCGGGGTGTCGCAGGCCTCGGCGGGCAGCGGGATGCTCCAGGCCTTGGTGCCGTCGGCGACCTTGTACGCGGTCACCTCCCGGTACAAGGTCTGGATCACGAGACCGTCGACGAACCACAGATCATGGGCCAGGCTGTTGCCGCCCGGCAGATCCTGCTCGTTCTTCGCGTACCAGGCCTTCGCCTCGCCCTTCGCCAGGCCCGCGTTGATGTCCTCGGGCAGCGCAGGGCCCGTCGGCTTCGGCTTGCCCGGTGTGGCCGACGCGGACGGCTTCTTCGCGTCCCCGGCCTCGGTACGCGGCTTCTTCCCGTCCCCGTCGCCGCCGAGCGCGTACACCCCGGAGCCGACGAGCAGCAGTGCCGCGGCAGCCGCACCCGCCACGAGCACCGTCCGGCGCTCCCAGCGCGGCAGACGCGAGGCCAGGCTGCGCCTGGGCCGGCTGTTGCTGTGCGAGAACTGGGACAGCGGCTGTGTGTCCGGACCGCGCTCAGGCGGTGGCGGCGGCTGGCTCATCGATGGATCCCCCACGTGGTCAACTCCCCGTTTCTGGAAGTAATTTCCAGAAGTTCGTTCTGGTCGACGGTCAGAGTAGCGACCTCGCGCGGACAGAGTGGTGCGTTCACGAGGGGATACCGTGGTCGCCATGAATGTGATCCGTCTGCTTCTCGTCGACGACGACCCCCTGGTCCGGGCCGGGCTCTCCTTCATGCTCGGCGGCAGCGAGGACATCGAGATCGTCGGTGAGGCGGCGGACGGCAGCGAGGTGGCCGAGCTCGTGGACCGCACCCGGCCCGATGTGGTCCTGATGGACATCCGGATGCCCGAGGTCGACGGACTGGCCGCCACGGAGGAGCTGCGGGCCCGTAAGGACGCACCCGAGGTCGTCGTGCTCACCACGTTCCACGCCGATGAGCAGGTGCTGCGGGCGCTGCGCGCGGGAGCGGCGGGCTTCGTGCTCAAGGACACTCCACCCGCGGAGATCATCGCGGCGGTACGCCGGGTCGCGGCCGGGGAGCCGGTGCTCTCGCCCGCGGTCACGCGCCGGCTGATCACGCGGGCGGCGAGCCCGGACGCGTACGGCGGACGGCGGCAGACGGCCCGTGAGCGGATCAGCGCGCTCGCCGAACGGGAGCGGGAGGTCGCCGTGGCGGTCGGCCGGGGCAAGTCCAACGCGGAGATCGCACAGGAGCTCTTCATGAGCGTCGCCACGGTGAAGGCCCACGTCAGCCGCATCCTCACCAAACTGGACCTGAACAACCGCGTCCAGATCGCGCTGCTCGCCCACGACGCGGGACTTCTGGAGGACTAGGGCCCGCCCTGCCCGCCCTGTCGGCCATGACCTGAGTGAGTCCGCCGGGGTGCGCGGCGCCTCACCGCCCGGCAGGATCGGCGCATGGGGACACAACCGCGCATCGTGGAGCGGTCCGCGCAGCCGTTCGTCGGCGTCCGGGGCCGCGTGACCTGGTCGGCCTTCGGCCTGATCGCCGACCGGCTGCCCGAGATCGTCGGCCTGCTCGCCGAGCGGGGCATCGCACCGGCCGACGGACCGTTCTTCAAGTACGAGCTGATCGACCCCTCGGACATGGAGCGGGAGCTCGAGGTGGTGGCCGGAGTACCGGTCCACGAACGTGTACGCATCCCGTCCGCCGATGTGTTCGCGGGCACCCTGCCCGCGGGGCAGTACGCGACGGTCCACCACATCGGCCACCCCGACAAACTGCTCGGCGTCGCCGCCTCCCTGCTCAAGTGGGGCCACGCCAAGGGCCTGAAGTGGGACATGGCCCGTACCGACGAGGGCGAGGTGTGGGGCTGCCGGCTGGAGAGCTATCACACCGATCCGCGTCTGGAGCCGGACCTGGAGAAGTGGGAGACAGAGCTCTCGTTCCGGCTCGCGGACTCCTAGGGCCTGTCTCCTTGATCCCCGCGGGCGCGCGACGCCTGGCACGGCACCTCGCCGCACGGCCGCATCACCCAAGTACGTCCAGTACGAGGGAGATACGGCCGCACGGCGATGCACCGCACCAGACGCCGCGCGCTGATCCGCGGGGATCAAGGAGACAGGCCCTAGGTCACCGCGGTGCGGTCAGGTCCCTGCCCGGCATCTCAGCTGCCCTCGATGCCACGGGCGGCGAGCCGCTCCCACTTGTCCGGCGCCCGGAGCGTGCCGTCGTCCACGAACGTGACCCGCTTGAGGTGGGGGAGCAGGGCGAGGTCGTCCAGGGAGCGGACGTCGAAGAGGTCGTCCTCGCCGTCCCAGGCAGGCGCGCAGTGCCAGTAGATGTCCAGGCCGGCGTCGAAGCAGAGTTCGTCGACACGGGCGAGGAGCTCGTCGCCGATCTCCAGCGCCTCGAAGTACCGGCGTGACTCGTCGAGAACCACTTCATGGAGTCCGTTGCCGAGCACGTAGGACGCGGGGTCGCCGATGCCCTGCGCCCGCAGGCGTGCACCGAGGTCGAAGGCGGGCGTGAGGACCCGCTGCCCGTACATGAGCTCGTCTATGACGACCAACTTGAAGTTGAAGTCCTGGAATTCGGCCATGCGGGGATGTCTATCACGGGCCTTGCGGGGCTCCGGAAGGCGGGAGCGGCACGGCACGGAACGGGCGGGCCGCCGCCCCCGACGGCGGCGGCCCATCCCGCCGGGTCACGCCGCCCTGCGGCCGCGGGGCCGGTG
>NZ_JAEIMH010000077.1:18984-43117 GCF_016464295.1 Streptomyces sp. N35
GGGGCGGGGGGGGGGGGGGGGGGGGGGGGGGGGGGGGGGGGGCGGGCGGGGGCAGGGGGGGGCCGCCCCTCCGCCCCGTACGGCGGCGGCCCACCCGCTCGGTTCACGCCGCCTTGCGGCCGCGTGCCCGATGCCCCGCGATCAGCTCCGCGTACCGCCGCCCGCTGCCCTTGACGGTGCGCCGCTGCGTCGCGTAGTCGACGTGGACGAGTCCGAAGCGCTTGTCGTAGCCGTACGCCCACTCGAAGTTGTCGAGCAGCGACCACGCGAAGTACCCGGCCAGCGGCGCACCGCCCGCGACCGCGCGGGCGCAGGCCGCGAGGTGTTCCTCCAGGTACCGGGTGCGCTCGGGGTCGAGCACGCTTCCGTCGGGGCCCGGGGTGTCCACGTACGCGGAACCGTTCTCCGTGACGTACAGCTGCCGTGGTGCGTATTCGCGCGTGACCCGCAGCAGGATGTCCTCCAGGCTCTGGGCGTGGACCTCCCAGTCCATGGACGTGGTGGGGGCGCCCTCGACCGGTACCTGCCGCGCGAACGGGGCGGGTCCTGTGGGGTCGTCCTCCACGACCTGGCGGAAGTAGAAGTTCACGCCCAGCCAGTCGAGCGGGGCGGCGATCAGCTCCAAGTCGCCGTCCTCGACCGGGAGTTCGATCCCGTAGACATCCAGCATGTCCTGCGGGTAGCCACGTCCGAAGACCGGGTCGAGCCACCAGCGGTTGGTGTGGCCGTCCGCGCGCCGGGCCGCCGCGATGTCCTCGGGGCGGTCGGAGGCCGGGACGATCGGGCTGAGGTTGTTCACGATGCCCACCCGCGCGCCGGGAACCGTCGCGCGCAGCGCCCGCGCCGCGAGGCCGTGGCCGAGGTGCAGATGGTACGAGGCGCGGACGGCCTGTTCGAGATCGGTCGCGCCGGGGGCCATCCGGCCCTCCAGATGGCCGATCCATGCCGAGCACAGCGGCTCGTTGAGCGTGCACCAGTCCTTGACCCGGTCGCCCAGCTTCTCGCCGAGCACGGCCGCGTACTCGGCGAACCGCTCGGCCGTGGCGCGCTCCGGCCAGCCGCCGCGGTCCTGCTGCCACTGCGGCAGGTCCCAGTGGTACAGGGTGAGATGGGGGGTGATGCCCGCCTCGCAGAGGCCGTCGACCAGCCGGTCGTAGAAGGCGAGCCCCTTGGCGTTCACCACACCGTCGGCGCCCGGTACGACGCGCGGCCAGGCGACCGAGAAGCGGTAGGCGTCCGTGCCGAGTTCCCGCATCAGGGCGAGGTCCTCGCGCCAGCGGTGGTAGTGGTCGCAGGCGACGTCGCCGTGGTCGTTCCCGTCGATCTTGCCCGGCGTATGGGAGAAGGTGTCCCAGATCGAAGGGGAGCGGCCGTCCTCGGCGACGGCGCCCTCGATCTGGTACGCCGAGGTGGCCGTACCCCAGACGAAGTCCGCGGGCAGGGGGCGAAGGTCGTCAGCCGAAGTCACGAAGTGCCTTTCGCGTAAGGAGGGTTGATATCGGGCGCGGGATCGTCACTTCACGGCCCCTGCCGTGAGACCGGCGACGAGATAGCGCTGGAGCAGCAGGAACCCGGCGACCACCGGCACGCTGACGACCAGCGAGGCGGCCATGACCTGGTTCCAGTAGACGTTGTTCTCGGTGGCGTACGCCTTGAGGCCGACCGAGAGGGTGCGGGTGGTCTCGTTGGTCATCACCGACGCGAAGAGCACCTCGCCCCACGCGGTCATGAAGGCGTACACGGCGACCGCGACGATCCCCGGGACGGAGGCCGGCACGACGACACGGAACAGCGCGCCCAGCGGACCGCAGCCGTCCACCATGGCGGCCTCGTCCAGGTCGCGCGGGATGGAGGAGAAGTACCCGATCAGCATCCAGATCGAGAACGGCAGCGAGAACGTCAGATACGTGAGGATCAGGCCGCCGCGCGAGCCGTACAGGGCGATGCCGGTCTGGTTGCCGATGTTCACGAAGATCAGGAACAGCGGCAGCAGGAAGAGGATCCCCGGGAACATCTGCGTGGACAGGATGGTGACCGTGAAGACCCGCTTGCCGCGGAACCGGTAGCGGCTCACCGCGTACGCGGCGAACACCGCGATCACCACCGAGCAGACGGTCGCCGCGCCCGCCACGATCAGGGAGTTCATGAAGTAGCGGGCCAGCGGCACCGTCTCCCAGATGTCGACGTACGGCCGCAGCGTGAAGCTGTCCGGGATCCAGGTCCACTCGCCGAGCGTGTCCTCGAGCGGCTTCACCGAGCCGGACAGCATCACGTACACCGGCAGCAGCGCGAACACGGTGAGCAGCGTCAGGACGATCCGCCGGGTCCAGACGAAGGACCGCGGGGGCGCCATGGGGCTCACAGACCGGTCAGGCATCGGCGCCCCTCCTTCCGCGTGAGGTGAACAGCAGATAGACGGCCGTCACGAGGAGCAGGAACAGCAGCAGGAGCACGGACATGGCCGATCCGGAGCCGAAGTTCCAGGTGATGAACGACGAGTCGTAGATATGGATCGAGACCAGGTCGGCGGCCTCCGGCGCGCCCTTGCCGAAGAGCAGGAACGGGGTGTTGAAGTCGTTGAAGGTCCACAGGAAGAGGACGAGGACCAGGACTTGGTTGACCGGTGCGAGCGAGGGCAGCGTGATCCGGCGGATCTGCTGCCAGATCCCGGCACCGTCGATCGCGGCGGCCTCGTACAGCTCCTTCGGGATGTTCTGCAGACCGGCCATCAGCATCAGGAAGGCGAACGGCCAGGTCTTCCAGACCGCCACGATCGTCAGCGCCCAGAAGCTGTTGTCGCCGATCAGCCAGAAGCTGTCGCCGCCGAGCACCGAGTTCACCAGACCGTTGTCCCGCTGGAACATGAACGCCCAGGTGATCACGGCCGCGTACGCCGGCAGGGCATACGGCGTCAGGAAGACCGCGCGCAGCACGCCGCGGCCACGGAAGTTCTCCTGCATCAGGATCGCGGCGCTCACGCCGAACAGCCAGGAGAAGCCGACGGCGAGGACCGTGAAGGTGCAGGTCACCCAGAAGGAATGGAGGAGGTCCGCGCCGATCGGTGCGTCGAAATCCACCGCGAGACGGAAGTTCTCCAGGCCCGCCCAGGGAGCGCTGCCCCAGTCGCGGATGTAGAACTGCGTGAGTTCTTTGAAGGCCATCACGATGCCGACGAGCATCGGCACCAGGTGGATGACCAGTTCGAGGACGAGCGCCGGGAGCAGCAGCAGATACGGCAGTCCACCGCGCCGTATCCGGTCGGGTATCCGCAGCCGGCGGCGGGGCGGACCCCCGGCGGGGGAGCTCGGAGCTTCCCCCGCCGCGGGCGCCTTGATGTCGAGCGAGGTCACGGCAGGGGCCTCAGCTCTTGGTCATCTGCTGCTCGGCCTTGCCGAGCGCGGCCTTCACGGACTCCGTGGTCACCGGCCGGCCCGCCGCCGCGTCGGCGAACAGGTCCTTGATGGCCGTCCCCACGACGGTCTCGAACTGCGACTCCTCGGGGACCTGCGGCAGCGGCGCCGCGCTGGTGCCGAGGACGTCACGGAGCACCGAGGTGTCCGGCTTGCCGAAGGCCGCGTCCTGCTGAGCGGCCTTGACCGGCGGGATCGAGCCGTACGTGGAGTTGAGGATCTTCTGCTCCTCGTCCGAGGTCATGAACTTCACGAAGTCCAGGGCGCCGTCGAGGTTGTCGGTGTTCTTGAAGACCGAGATGTTGATCCCGGCCACCATCGAGTTGATCTGCTTGCCCTGGCCGGGCGCGCCCGACTGCACCGGCACCGGAGCGACGCCGTACTCGCTCTCGTCCATGCCCTGCGACTTGAAGGTGGACGCGGCGGCCTGCCACAGGACCATCGCCGCCTTGCCCTTGGAGAAGTCGCTCAGCGACTGGTTCTGGGCGTACTCGGCGGCGCTCTTGGTGGTGATCTTGTCCTTGGCCATGAAGTCCACCCACTGCTTCACCCCCGCGACCGCGCCGTCCGAGGTGAAGTCGGGCTTGCCGTCCGCCGTGAAGAAGTCGGCGCCGTGCTGCTTGGCCAGGACGAAGGCCTGGTGGATGTGGTTGGAGAGATTGCTGCCTTCAAGAGCAAGACCGTAGGTGTCGCCCTTGGTGACCTTCTTGCCCGCCTCGACCAGCTCGTCCCAGGTGGCCGGGGGCTTCTCTATCCCCGCGTCCTTGAAGATCTTCTTGTTGTAATAGAGCGCGTACGACAGGGAGTAGAGCGGCACCGCCGCCGGGTCCTTGCCCTCCGCGCCGGCCGCCGCGACCGCCGACTCGGTGAAGCGGTCCCGGCCGCCGATCTTGTCGAAGCTCTTCGCGTCCCACGGCAGCAGTGCACCGGTCGCCTGCAGCGAGGCCGACCAGGTGTTGCCGATGTTCAGGACGTCCGGGCCCTGGCCCGAACTGGTCGCTGCCAGGATGCGGTTGAGGAGATCGGACCACGGGATGACCTCGAGTTCGACGTCGATCCCGGACTCCTTCTCGAACTTCGCGATCTCCTTGGTGAGGATCTTCTTGTCGGCCTCGATGCTCGGCCCCTGGTTCGAGGCCCAGTACGTGAGCTTCTTCGGGGCTTTGTTGCTGCCTTCGTCGTTGGTCGCCGTACCGCCGCCGCACGCAGCGGCGGTCGCGGTCAGGGCGATGACGAGGGCGGTGGCTGCGGCGGCTCGCATTGTGCGCATGAGGGCCCCTCTCCAGGGGGTGGCCCCGTTCAACTCATGAACGGGCGTCACGGCTAAATTCAAGGCGTGAGTTAAGTAGTAAGAGAAGGGGGCGTCAAGAGCTCGCGCACGAGTTGACCAGCACGTTATGGTCACGGTCGTAGGGGAGTTGAGCCCCTGTCCGCGGTGGCGAGGGGAGCGACGATGGCGGAACCACACCGGCGCACGGTGCGTGACCTGCGGCGCAGCAACCGCTCGACCGTGCTGACCAAGCTGTACTTCGAGGGCCCGCTCAGCCGGCAGGAGCTCGGTCCGCTCACCGGCCTCAGCTCCGGCTCGATCAGCAATGTCGCGGGCGAACTGATCGCGGACGGCCTGGTCGAGGACGCGGGCTCCGTGGACTCGGACGGCGGACGGCCGCGCACGCTCCTGCGGGTCGCGCCCGGCAGCGGACATCTCGTGGGCGTGGACGTCGGTGAGACGCGGGTACGCGTGGAACTCTTCGACCTGACGCTGACCGAACTCGCCCGCGCCGACCTGCCGTTGCCGCCCGACGGGCATGACGTCGAGCGGGTGGTGCGGCTCATCGGCGCGGGCCTGCGGCAGGTGATGGAGCAGGTGCCGCCTTCGACTCTTCTGCTCGGCATCGGCGTGGGCGTCCCCGGCATCGTGGACTCCGGTGCGGTCGTGCACGGCCAGACGATCGGCTGGGACGCGGTGCCGCTCGGTTCGCTGCTGCGTGCGGCGGGTCAACTCCCGCCGGACATACCGCTGTTCATCGACAACGGCGCCAAGACCCTGGGCCGTGCCGAGATGTGGTTCGGTGCGGGCCGCGGCGCGCGCAACGCCGTGGTCACCCTGATCGGCTCGGGCGTCGGCGCGTGCGTGATCGCCGACGGAGTCCCGTACCAGGGGGCGAGCAGCAGTGCGGGGGAGTGGGGGCACACCGTCCTGCAGGTGGTGGGCGGACGGTCCTGCCGGTGCGGCTCGCGCGGCTGTCTCGAGGCGTACGTGGGCGCCGAAGCGCTCCTGGAGCGGTGGTGCGAGCGGGGCGGCACCTGGTCGGCGCCGGACGAAGAGGGAGCCCTCGCCGAGCTGTTGGCCGCCGCCGACACGGGCGAGCTGCTCGAGGAGACGGCCGAGTACCTGGGCGCGGGGATCGCCGACCTCGTCAACCTCTTCAACCCGGAACGCATCGTGGTCGGTGGCTGGGCGGGCCTGCTGCTCGGGCCCCGGCTGCTGCCGGCGGTCCGCGCGGCGGCGGCCTCGTACGCGCTGCGGCATCCCTTCGCGGGGACATCGCTCGTGCTCGGGCAGCTGGGGCCGGACGCGGTGACGGTGGGGGCGGCGACCCTGCCGCTGGCCCGGTTCCTGGAGACCGGGGGGTCGGTGCGGGGGAAGGTGGCGTCGGGGGCGGGGTGAGTGGGGGGCGGGGTGCCGCCGGAGCCGGGTGAGGTGGCCGGGTGAGGTGGTTGCATGGTGGTGGCCGGGCGAGGGGCCGTATTACGTGGCGGGACGAGGCGGCCGTATGGCGTGGCCGGCCGGGGTGACCGTATGACGTGGCCGTATGACGTGGCCGTATGGCGTGGCGCTGGACGACACGGCGGGTGATCGTTCAGGGAACGGGTCCGGGCTGCTGTCCGTTTAGCCTCGTGTGGCAAGGATCTCGGGGCCGACCGCAGGGAGAACCGTTTCATGGCGGAGATCGTCGATCTGGGCACCTATGGCGAGCAGTTCACCAAGGATCCGTATCCCGTCTACGCGGAGCTCCGCAGCCGCGGCCCCGCTCATTTCGTACGGCTCGCCCCGCCGTACCAAGAGGCGTACGTCTGGCTGATCGTCGGCTACGAGGAGGCGCGCGCCGCGCTCAACGACCCCCGCCTGGCCAAGAACCCGTCGGTGATCGGCGGCGCGGGACTCGACGGCGACCTGATCGGCACCCATCTGCTCCTCGCCGATCCGCCCCAGCACACCCGGCTGCGCAAGCTGGTGGCGCGGGAGTTCACCGCCCGCCGGGTCGAGGCGCTCGCGCCGCGCGTCCAGGCGATCACCGATCAGCTCCTCGACGCGATGGGTTCGTGGGGGCGGGCGAACCTGATCGACACCTTCGCCTTCCCGCTGCCCCTCACCGTGATCTGCGAACTCCTCGGCGTACCCGCCATGGACCGCGAGGCCTTCCGCGCGATGTCCAACGAGGTGGTCGCACCCACCGGAGTGGAGGCGGAAGCGGCAGCCGTCGCCCAACTCGCCGCGTACCTGAACGAGTTGATCGAGGACAAGCGCTGCAGTGCCCCCGCCGACGACCTGCTCGGCGCCCTGATCCGCACCACGGCCGAGGACGGCGACCAGCTCTCCGCGGACGAGCTGCGCGCGATGGCCTTCCTGCTGCTGATCGCCGGCCATGAGACCACGGTCAATCTGATCGGCAACGCGGTGCACGCGCTGCTCACCCGGCCCGGGGAACTCGACGCCGTACGGGCCGACTTCGGCCGTCTCGACGCGGTGATCGAGGAGACCCTGAGGCACGAGGGTCCGGTGGAGAACGCCACGTTCCGCTTCACCGCCGAACCCGTCACGATCGGCGAGGTCGCCATCCCGCAGGGACACGCCGTCCTGGTCTCGCTCGCGGCGGCCGGCCACGATCCCGCCCGCTTCCCCGACCCCGACCGCTTCGACCCGGACCGCTCCACGCAGGGGCATCTGGCCTTCGGCCACGGCATCCACTTCTGCATGGGCGCACCGCTCGCCCGGCTCGAGGCCCGGATCGCTCTGCGCAGCCTCCTGGAGCGCTGCCCGGACCTCTCGCTCGACGGGACGCCGGGGCCGTGGCTGCCCGGGATGCTGGTCCGGGGGGTGCGAAAACTCCCGGTGAAGTGGTGAAATGCGGCCGCAGCCCCTGGCGCCGCAGCTCCTGGCGCCGCAGTCCCTGGGGCCGCAGCTCCTGGCGCCGCAGTCCCTGGGGCCGCAGTCCCTGGGGCCGCAGCTCCTGGCGTCGCAGTCCCCAGCACGGCAGCCCCAAGCACCGCAGCCCGGGAGGAAGCCCCGATGAGCACGACGCCGGATCGCATGCCGGAGTTCGACCTCGCCGTCGCCGAACAGGTCCTGGAGGCCCAGCCGTTCAGCCGCCTCCTCAAGACCCGTATCACCGCCTTCGGTGACGGCGCGGCGGTGCTCGAACTGGACATCCGCGAGGAGCTCGCTCAGCAGAACGGGTTCCTGCACGGCGGCGTGCTCGCCTACGCGGCCGACAACTCCCTGACCTTCGCGGCCGGTTCGGCCCTCGGGCCCTCCGTGCTCACCGCGGGGTTCTCCATCCAGTACCTGCGGCCGGCCCGCGGCCGCACCCTGCTCGCCCGCGCCGAGGTCGTGCACGCGGGCCGCCGTCAGGCGGTGGCCCGCTGCGACCTGGTGTGCGTCGACGACGACGGCACGGAGACGCTGTGCGCGGTGGCGCAAGGAACGGTCCTCAACACCGCGGGCAGCTGACGTGCAGCGCCAACTGGAGATATCGGCCGAACTGACCGCCCGCCTCGGCGGCGGTGAGGGCTTCCACCACGTCCACTGGCGCTCCCAGCTCGAACTCGCCCTCGACTGCTTCGTCTGCGAACGCACCGGCCGTACGACCGTCCTCGAACTCGGCGCGGAACGGGCCCTGTGCTCGGGCAGCACCAGCAGCGGATTCCCCAGCCACTACACGGCGGCCCGCATCGCGGCCTTCGACGTCACCTCGGGCGACGACCGCCTCGCGCTGCGCGCCGTGGTCAGCTTCTGGTGGGCTCCCTTCACCGACGCCCGTACGGGCCTGCGCGGCGCGGCCCCCACCCTCCGGCCCTGGGTCCGCCTCCACCTCGGTTACAACTGCCCCGACGAGGAGGCCAATGACCCCCACCACTTCACCACTCAGACCAACGCCGTCCGCCCGAGCAGCGAATCCTGCACCCACTGCACCCGCCCGGTGGCCACGAGCACCCGAGCACCGACGATCCGGCTGATGGACTGAGGTTTCGGCGATGCGGCTGATGGACTGAGGGTCCAGCCGATCGCGCTGAAGAGTCCGTGGACAGAAACGTGGACAGAAGCGTGGACAGAAACGCTGCCGCCACCCGCACGCTGCCCTCAGCGGACCTCTGCCACCCGCACGCTCCCCTCAGCGGACCTCCGCCACCCGCACCGCCCGCCCCTGCCGACGGGACACCTCGCAGGCCTCCGCCACCCGGAGTGCGGCCAAGGCCTCCTGGCCGTCGCAGGGGTTGGGGTGTTCGCCGAGGATCACTGAGACGAACGCGGCCAGTTCGGCCTCGTATGCGGGGGCGAAGCGTTCCAGGAAGCCGGGCCAGGGCTTGGTGGCGGCGGGTGGGCCCTGGGGTTCCGTCGATGCGATGGGCGTGCGGTCGTCCAAACCGGCCGCGATCTGGTCGAGTTCGCCGGCCAGCTCCATACGGACGTCATAGCCCGCACCGTTCAGGCGCGTCGCCGTGGCCGTCGCCACCACACCGTCCGACAAGGTCAGCACCGCCGCAGCCGTGGAGACATCGCCCGCCTCGCGGAACATGGGCGGACCCGCGTCCGACCCCGTCGCGTACACCGTCTCGACCTCGCGGCCCGTCACCCAGCGGAGCATGTCGAAGTCGTGGATCAGACAGTCGCGGTACAGGCCGCCGGACAGGGGCAGGTACTCGGGCGGCGGGGGAGCGGGGTCCGAGGTGATCACCCGTACGGTGTGCAGCCGGCCGAGTCGACCGGAAGCCACGGCCTCCCGCGCGGCCGCGTACCCCGCGTCGAAGCGCCGCTGGAAGCCGATCTGCAGCACCGTGCCCGCCGCCTCCACCTCCGCGAGCGCTGCCAGCGTGCCCGGCAGATCGAGCGCTATGGGCTTCTCGCAGAACACCGGCAGGCCGGCCCGCGCGGCCTGTTCGATCAGCGTGGCGTGGGCCGAGGTGGCCGCCGTGATCACCAGTGCGTCGACGCCCCACGTGAAGACCTCACGTACGCCTGGCGCCGCCGTCTGGCCGAGACGCTGGGCGAGTTCGGCGGCCCGCGCGGGGTCCGTGTCCGCGATCAGCAGCGAGCCCACATCGCGGTGGCGGCTGAGCGCGGCGGCATGGAAAGAGCCGATCCGGCCGGCTCCGATGAGTCCGATACGCATGGCCCTAACGTGGCAGGCCCGCCAAGCCCTGTCCATCGTTTGTCAGGACAATCGAACCTCACCACTTCCTGCCGACCGGACACGGGACTACGCTCGCCCCGTGTCCAAGCCAGCAGGGCAAGTCGAGGGGAGAACGGCGGGCAACGCCTCGCTGCAGCTCGGTGTCGACCGCAGCAGCCCCGTCCCGCTGTACTACCAGCTGTCCCGGCAGCTGGAGGAGGCCATCGAACAGGGCAAGCTCGCCCCCGGCAGCCTGCTCGGCAACGAGATCGACCTCGCGGGACGCCTCGGTCTGTCCCGCCCCACCGTGCGCCAGGCCATCCAGTCCCTCGTGGACAAAGGGCTGCTCGTACGGCGCCGCGGCGTCGGCACCCAGGTCGTGCACAGCCAGGTGAAGCGACCGCTCGAACTCTCCAGCCTGTACGACGACCTGGAGACGGCGGGCCAGCGCCCCGCCACCCATGTCCTGCACAACACCGTCGAACCCGCCTCCGCCGAGGTCGCCGCCATGCTCGGGCTCGCCGAGGGCGCGGACGTCCACCGCATCGAGCGGCTGCGGCTCGCGCACGACGAGCCCATGGCGTATCTGCGCAATCATCTGCCCGTCGGGCTGCTGCCGTTGGAGACCGCGGACCTGGAGGCCACCGGCCTGTACAAGCTGATGCGCAACGCGAGCGTCACCCTGCACAGCGCCCGCCAGTCCGTCGGCGCCCGGGCTGCCACCGCCGAGGAGGCCGCGCGGCTCTCCGAGTCCGAGGGCGCGCCGGTGCTCACCATGGCCCGGACCACCTTCGACGACATGGGCCGCGCGGTCGAGTACGGCTCGCACATCTACCGTGCCTCGCGCTACTCCTTCGAGTTCCAGCTCCTCGTACGCAGCTGATACGCCACCGGCTCGGCGCGCCCGAACCGACTGCGTAACGAAGTCCGAATGTTCTGACAAACGCATTGACGGGGCTCAGTACCGCGACTAAAACACGTCCAGCCGCATCCCGGCGGCCGTGAGAAGAGGTGGGCCCACCATGCGTACACGCCGCACAGCAGCAGGCATAGCCGCCTTCGCGGCGGCCGCCGTCCTCGTGGCCGGGTGCAGCAGTTCCGGGGGCAAGGACTCCGAGGACAAGCCGGAGGAGGGCGGCGGGGGCAAGGTCTCCGGGCCGAAGCTGACGATCGGCATGGTCACGCACTCCGGCAAGGGCGACGCCTTCTGGGACATCGTCCAAAAGGGCGCCCAGGCGGCCGCGGACAAGGACAACGTCGAGTTCCTGTACGCGAGCGACGACCAGGCACAGGGGCAGGCCCAGCACGTCCAGTCGTACATCGACAAGAAGGTCGACGGCATCATCGTCACGCTCGCCAAGCCCGATGCGATGAAGGACGTGCTCGGCAAGGCGAAGGCCGCCGGCATCCCGGTGATCACCATCAACTCCGGCGGCCAGTTCTCGAAGGAGTACGGGGCGCTCAACCACATCGGCCAGGACGAGTCCGTGGCCGGTGAGGCCGTCGGCGCCGAGCTGGACACGGGGGGCCGGAAGAAGGCCCTGTGCGTGATCCACGAGCAGGGCAACGTCTCCCTGGAAGAGCGTTGCGCGGGCGTCAAGAAGGCCTTCGGCGGCGACACCGAGAACATCAACGTCCCCGGCACCGACATGCCCCAGACGCAGTCGCAGATCGCCGCCAAGCTGCAGGCCACCGAGGGCATCGACGCGATCGTCACCCTGAACGCGGGAATCGCCGAGGCCGCGATCAAGGCCAAGGGCGACGCCGGCAGCAAGGCCCAGGTCTCCACCTTCGACCTGAACGAGGCCGTCACCCAGCAGATGAAGGCCAAGGAGATCACCTTCGCCGTCGACCAGCAGCCCTACCTGCAGGGATACCTCGCGGTGGACGGCCTGTGGCTCTACAAGAACAACCTCAACGTCATCGGCGGCGGACAGCAGGTCCTCACCGGTCCGGCCATCGTCACCGAGAAGGATGTCCCGCAGCTTGAGAAGCTGGCCAAGAACGGCACGCGGTGACCGCTGCGGCCGTTGGGCCTGTCCGCTCGACCGTATGGCCGAGTGGCTGCCTGGTACCTGACCGGCGACCTAGATCGCCGGTCAGTAATACTGGGGCGTTCGCGACCGCATACGCGGTGGCGGCGCACCGAGCAAGGCAGCAAGAAGGGCACGGCTTCGTGGCAAGCGTTCGGACCTGGGTGGGCATCGCGATGGCGGCGGTGCTCGGAGCAACGATCACCGGGTGCAGCAGCACGGGCGGCAAGCGCGCCGAGGACGCCCGCAAGGCCTCGGCCGAGGCGCAGGGCAAGGCCGCGGTGAACACGCCCAAGTGGACCTTCGCCATGGTCACCCACTCGGGCGACGGCGACAGCTTCTGGGACATCGTGCAGAACGGCGCCCGGCAGGCCGCGGTCAAGGACAACATCAACTTCCTGTACGCCCACAACGACCAGGCACAGGACCAGGCGCAGCTCGTCCAGTCGTATATCGACAAGAAGGTCGACGGGCTGATCGTCACGCTCGCCAAGCCGGACGCCATGAAGGGCGTCATGGCCAACGCGAAGAAGGCCGGCATCCCCGTGATCACGGTGAACTCCGGCTCCGCCGAGTCCAAGGAGTTCGGTGCGCTGAGCCATATCGGCCAGGACGAGGAGATCGCCGGCGAGGCCGTCGGCGAGGAGCTCAACGCGCGCGGCAAGAAGCAGGCCCTGTGCGTGCTGCACGAGCAGGGCAACGTCGGCCACGAGCAGCGCTGCGCCGGCGTCAAGAAGACCTTCAAGGGCAAGCTCGAGAACCTCTACGTCGACGGCACCAACATGCCCGACGTCCAGTCCGGCATCGGCGCCAAGCTCCAGGCCGACACGGACATCGACACCGTCGTCACGCTGGGCGCGCCCTTCGCCGACGCCGCCGTCAAGGCCAAGGCGGACGCCGGCAGCGACGCCGAGGTGGACACTTTCGACCTCAACGAGGACGTCGCCCGGGGCCTGCAGGAGAAGACGTACGGCTTCGCGGTCGACCAGCAGCCGTATCTGCAGGGCTACGAGGCCGTCGACCTGCTCTGGCTCTACCGCTACAACCTCAACGTCCTCGGCGGTGGCCGGCCCGTCCTGACGGGGCCGCAGATCATCACGGACAAGGACGCGGGCGCGCTGCTCGAATACACGGAGCGGGGGACTCGATGAGCATCGGTTACGTGGAGCGGGGGACCCGATGACCACAGCGACCGTGGACGAACGGCTCCTGCGGACCTCCCTGTGGCGCAAGCTGCTCGCCCGGCCCGAGCTGGGCGCGGTCATGGGCGCCGTCGCCGTCTTCCTCTTCTTCTCGTTCGCGGCGGACAGCTTCCTGCGGATGTCGTCGCTCAGCACCGTCCTGTACGCGGCCTCCACGCTCGGCATCATGGCGGTGCCGGTGGCGCTGCTCATGATCGGCGGCGAATTCGACCTCTCCGCGGGCGTCCTCGTCACCTCCTCGGCGCTGGCGTCCTCGATGATCAGCTACCAGCTGACGGCCAACGTCTGGGTCGGCGTCTTCGTCTCGCTCCTGGTCACGCTCGCCATCGGCATCTTCAACGGCTTCATGCTGACCCGGACGAAACTGCCCAGCTTCATCGTCACGCTCGGCACGTTCCTGATGCTGACGGGCCTGAACCTCGGCCTGACCAAGGCCATCAGCGGCACCGTGCAGACCAAGTCGATCGCCGACATGGAGGGCTTCTCCTCCGCGCGCAGGGTCTTCGCCTCCGAGATCTCCCTCGGCGGCGTGAACTTCAAGATCACGATCCTGTGGTGGCTCGCCCTGGTCGCGCTCGCCACGTGGATCCTGCTGCGCACCCGCTGGGGCAACTGGATCTTCGCGGTCGGCGGCAACGGCGACGCGGCCCGCGCCGTCGGCGTCCCCGTCACCAAGACCCGTATCGGCCTCTACATGGCCGTCGCGTTCGGCGCCTGGATCTCCGGCCAGCATCTGCTCTTCTCCTTCTCCCGGGTGCAGTCCGGCGAAGGCGTCGGCAACGAGCTGATCTACATCGTCGCGGCCGTCATCGGCGGCTGTCTGATCACCGGTGGATACGGCTCCGCGATCGGGTCGGCGTTCGGAGCGCTGATCTTCGGCATGGTCAGCAAGGGCATCGTGTTCGCCGAGTGGAACGCCGACTGGTACAAGTTCTTCCTCGGCGCGATGCTCCTGCTCGCCACCCTGCTCAACCACTGGGTACGCAAGCGTGCGGAGGCCACGAAATGACCGACGCTTCCCCGACGTCCGCCGAGGCTCCTGCGACGGGCGAGGCGCTGGTCTCGCTCGAGGACGTCAGCAAGTACTACGGCAACATCCGCGCGCTCGAAGGCGTCACGCTGGAGGCGCACGCGGGTGAGGTCACCTGTGTGCTCGGTGACAACGGCGCCGGCAAGTCCACGCTGATCAAGATCATTGCGGGGCTGCACCAGCACGACGCGGGCACCTTCCGCATCGAGGGCGAGGAAGTCCGTCTCACCAAGCCCCGAGAGGCCCTGGACCGCGGGATCGCCACGGTCTACCAGGACCTGGCGGTCGTCCCGCTGATGCCGGTCTGGCGGAACTTCTTCCTCGGCTCGGAGCCGACCAAGGGCGCGGGCCCGTTCAAGCGCATGGACGTCGACCTCATGCGCCGCACCACGCGCGAGGAACTCCTGCGCATGGGCATCGACCTGCGCGACGTCGACCAGCCCATCGGCACGCTCTCCGGCGGTGAGCGCCAGTGTGTGGCCATCGCGCGGGCCGTGTACTTCGGCGCGAAGGTCCTGGTCCTCGACGAGCCGACGGCGGCGCTCGGCGTCAAGCAGTCCGGCGTCGTCCTCAAGTACGTGGCGGCCGCACGTGATGCGGGCCTCGGCGTGGTCCTCATCACGCACAACCCGCACCACGCGTACCTGGTCGGCGACCGGTTCGTCCTGCTCAAGCGCGGCACGATGGCGGGCAGCTTCCTGAAGGCCGACATCGAGCTCGACGAGCTGACGCGCCAGATGGCGGGCGGCTCGGAGCTGGAGGAACTCAGCCACGAGCTGGAGCGGGCACCGGAGCCGCTGCATCTGGGCGGGGAGCCGACGGACAAGGCCTGAGGGTCGGATATGTCCTGAGGGCTGCATGTGGCGTGAGTGCCGGACGTGTCCGGTGGGCCGCACGTGGCCTGGGACCCGGACATGTCCTGATGGTGGGCCTCGGACCGGATCCCGCGGCGTGCGGGCCCCGGCCGAGGCGGGGGAGCGGGTGGGCCGTCAGCCTGGCCCCAGTCGGGGGAGCGGGTGGCCGGTCGGCCCAGACCCGGTCGGGGGGAGCCGGTTGGCCGTCAGCCCAGGCCCAGTCGGGGGATCTCGCGCCCGGGGGAGCGGTCCATCACCATCAGCAGGCCGGCTTCACGCGTCCTGTCGTAGGCGGCCTCGTCGATGACGTCCAGCTGGAACCAGACCGCCTTCGCGCCGATCGCCACCGCCTGGTCCGCGATGTCTCCGGCGAGCGCGGAGTTGACGAACACGTCGACGACATCGACGGCGAAGGGGATCTCCGTGAGCGAGGCGTAGCCCTGCTCGCCCTCCACCGTCTCCGCCTTGGGGTGCACGGGCACCACCCGCTTTCCGAGGCGTCGCAGCTTCGCGGCCACACGGTAGGCGGCCCGTTCGGGGTTGTCGGACAGGCCCACCACGGCCCAGGTGTCTCCGGCGCCGGTGAGAATCCGCTCGATGGTGGCGTCATCGCCGTACAGGGGGACTGTCGCGTCTGCTGGCATACGCAGAAGCTAGCCAGACTGAATACTGTATGCAATACCTCGTCGTCAGATCGCCGGCAGCCCACGTCCCCGTCATCGGCGGGCTTCGGGCGCTCCTCGGCCCGGCGCGGGCACCGTCCGCGACACCACCGGATCGGCCAAGCCCCAGCTCAAGTGGCTTACCCATCCCTGGGGCGACACCCGGCCCAGGGCAAGCCCCTCGCGGCACCCCACCGCACGGGCCGAACCGTCCCGCCGCCGCCGAGCCCCATAGAATCGCCAGCGATGAGCACCTACCGCGACTTGACGCACCGAGGCTCCGCGCGAGCAACCCTCCGCACCGTCGGCACGCGCGAACGCCGCTCACATCTCACCGCACCCCGGGTGCCGACCGTCGGCATCGACATCGGCGGTACGAAGGTGATGGCCGGCGTGGTGGACGCGGACGGAGTCATCCTGGAGAAGCTCCGCACGGAGACCCCGGACAAGTCCAAGAGCCCCAAGGTCGTCGAGGACACCATCTGCGAGCTGGTGCTCGACCTCTCCGACCGGCACGACGTGCACGCCGTCGGCATCGGCGCCGCCGGCTGGGTCGACGCGGACCGCAACCGCGTCCTGTTCGCCCCGCACCTCGCCTGGCGCAACGAGCCCCTGCGCGAAGCCCTGGAATCCCGGCTCGCCGTCCCGGTCCTCGTCGACAACGACGCCAACACCGCCGCCTGGGCCGAGTGGCGCTTCGGCGCCGGCCAGGGCGAGGACAACCTCGTCATGATCACGCTCGGCACCGGCATCGGCGGCGCCATGCTGGAGGGCGGGCAGGTCAAGCGCGGCAAGTTCGGCGTCGCCGGCGAGTTCGGCCATATGCAGGTCGTCCCCGGCGGCCACCGCTGCCCCTGCGGCAACCGCGGCTGCTGGGAGCAGTACAGCTCGGGCAACGCGCTGGTCCGCGAGGCCCGAGAACTGGCAGCGGCCGATTCCCCCGTCGCGTACAACATCATCGAACGCGTCCAGGGCCAGGTCTCCGACATCACCGGACCCCTGATCACCCAGCTCGCCCGCGAGGGTGACGCGATGTGCGTGGAGCTCCTCCAGGACATCGGCCAGTGGCTCGGCGTCGGCATCGCCAACCTCGCCGCCGCCCTCGACCCCTCCTGCTTCGTCATCGGCGGCGGTGTCAGCGCGGCCGACGACCTCCTGATCGTGCCCGCCCGCGACGCGTTCCGCCGCCAGCTCACCGGCCGCGGCTACCGTCCGGAGGCCCGTATCGCCAAAGCACAGCTCGGACCCGAGGCCGGCATGGTCGGCGCGGCCGATCTGGCCCGCCTGGTCGCACGCCGCTTCCGCCGCGCCAAGCGCCGCCGCGTAGAGCGCCACGAACGCTACGAGCGGTACGCCCAGGCGATCCGCAACGGCCGTATCCCGCCGCTCGACACCAAGTTCGACACCAAGGCGGAGAGCTCGGCGGACACCCGGGTCGGCGGACCCGGAACCGCCGGCGACTCCAGCACCAGCGACTCCAGCACCACGCAAGGAAACCCGTAGATGCCGTCCGTGCCCCGCCAGTCCCCGCCGCCGGACGAGCCGCCGCGCCGGCCCGAGGAGGACCGCCGGCATATGATCCGGCGCCGCTGGATCACCGCGATCATCATCGTCCTCCTGATCGGTGTGCCGGCCGTGTATCTCGCGATCTCCGCGGGCCAGAGCCGGGACAGCGGCCGTGACAAGGAGGCGAAGTACTCCGCGACCGGGCTGACGGCGGGCTGGCCCTCGCGGGTGCAGCGGCGGATCTACGAAGTACCGGTCCCGCCGAAGTCCGGGAAGGTCGCGTACTACGAGACCAACAACTGGCGCACCAGCCGGCTCTACGTCCAGTTCCAGACGACCGAGGCCGGTCTGGCCGGGTTCCTGAAGGGCATCGGCCAGTCCACCGACGACCTCGAACCGGGCAAGATCACCATCAATGCCCGCGACCAGCGCGTCGTGGGCTGGGAGTTCACCGGCGCGGGCCCCTGGTCGGGCCTGACCCACAAGCAGAGCAATCCCCGGCCGACCCAGGACGTCACGGTGAACACCGCCGATCCGACGCGGCCGATGGTGTACGTGGTGTCGAGGGCGACTCCGTAGGATCGCTGCTCCGTCGGCCGGCGAGCGGCTTGAATCGCCCCCGACCTGCGCAGACACCCGATTGTCAGTCCCGCTCCGTAAAGTCGTCGGCAGCTGACCGGACCGCGGTCGGCGCGACCGCGGCTGACCGCACCCCGTCGGTGCGACGGCAAGGGACAGGACAGGAGGTGCGACCCGCCATGAGCCATGCCGAGCTCGCCCGCCTCGCGCCCGTCTTCCTCTCCGCACCCCTGCCCCGCGACGGCCGCCTCGCGTTCTGGTCACCGGACGACACCCCCCTGCCCACCGGAATCGGCCGGATCACGGAGCTCGACGTCGTCCGCAGACGAGGCGCCGTCGTCCGCACGGTCGCGGTGCCGGCCGTCACGCTCGAGGTCGAGCAGGCACTGCCGGCGCTGTTGCACGCCCGCGGCGCACCCCGGGCCCATCCGGCGGCCGCATGCTGGGGCGCGGCCGCCGCCTTCGCCCTGCACCTCGTCGCGCGCGGCCGGCTGCTCCCCGGTCTCACCGGCGAGGATCTCGACGCCTGGCGTGCGGGACCGCTCGAAGCGGATGACATCCGCTATCTGCGCGCGGTCGCCGAGGCGTTGCCGTACGAAGGCCATGCGAGCCCGCTGCCCGACAGCAAACCGCTCCAGCTCCCGGCCCCCGAAGCCTTGATCCGCTCCTTCCTGGACGCGGTCGCCGACACCCTGCCCCGTACCCCCGCCGCCGCGCACGCGGTCGGGGCGCCGTTCGCCGCCCGCGCTCCGCAGCGGCTGCCCCAGGCGCGGGACTGGGCGGCGGAGGCCGCTGCCGGGATGGACACCGGGGTGCGGATCTCGCTCCGGCTCGATCTCAGCGGATACCACCTGTTCGACCGTGCCGAGGACGAGCGCGGCCAGGGCGCCGCTGCGATCGTCCAGGTGCACAGCCTCGCCGACCCCACCCTGGTGATCGACGCGGCGGCTCTGTGGGCGGGGGAGGGCGATGCGGTGTTCGGGCCGCGCGCCCGCGTCGACGCGGCGCTCGCTCTGCGCCGTGCCGCCCGCGTCTGGCCACCCCTCGAACGGCTCACGGAACGGGACACCCCTGACGTACTGTCCCTGACCGAGGAGGAGTTGTACGACCTGCTCGGCGTCGCGGCCGCCCGCCTCACCGCCGCCGGAGTCGGGGTGCACTGGCCGCGCGACCTCGCCCAGGACCTCTCCGCGGCCGCGATCGTCCGTCCGGCGCCGGGGTCGGCCACGGACGGCACCGGATTCTTCGAGGCCGAGCAACTCCTCGAATTCCGCTGGCAGTTGGCGCTCGGCGGCGACGCGCTCAGCGAGGCCGAGATGGATGTCCTTGCCGAGTCGCACCGTCCGGTCGTCCGGCTGCGCGACCAGTGGGTGCTTGTCGATCCCGCGCTCGTACGCAAGGCGCGCAAGCGGGAGTTGGGGCTGCTCGACCCGGTGGACGCCCTGTCGGTGGCGCTCACGGGAGAGGCCGAGGTCGACGGCGAGCCGGTCGAGGCGGTGCCTGTCGGCGCGCTGGCGGCCCTGCGGGAACGGCTGACCGGCGCGCTGGTTCCGGCCGCACCGCCGCAGGGGCTGCGGGCGACCCTGCGCGACTACCAGCTCCGCGGTCTCGCCTGGCTGGATCAGATGACCTCGCTCGGCCTCGGCGGCTGTCTGGCTGACGACATGGGCCTCGGCAAGACCGTCACCCTGATCGCACTGCACCTCAAGCGCGCCCGCAGTGAGCCGACCCTGGTCGTCTGCCCGGCGTCGCTGCTCGGCAACTGGCAGCGTGAGATCGAGAAGTTCGCCCCCGGCGTCCCGGTCCGCCGCTTCCACGGCACGGATCGCACCCTCGACGACCTCGACGGCGGCTTCGTCCTGACCACGTACGGCACGATGCGCTCCGCGGCGCCGCGGCTCGCCCAGCAGCCCTGGGGCATGGTCGTCGCAGACGAGGCGCAGCACGTGAAGAACCCGATGTCCGCGACGGCCAAGGCGCTGCGCACCATTCCGGCGCCCGCGCGTGTGGCCCTCACCGGCACCCCAGTGGAGAACAACCTCTCCGAACTGTGGGCCCTCCTCGACTGGACGACCCCCGGCCTGCTCGGCCCGCTCAAGGCCTTCAGGTCCCGGCACGCACGCGCCGTCGAGGGCGGTGAACACCCGGATGCAGCCGAGCGGTTGGCGCGTCTGGTCAGGCCGTTCCTGCTGCGCCGCAAGAAGTCCGACCCGGGCATCGTGCCCGAGCTGCCCCCGAAGACCGAGACGGACCACCCGGTGCCGCTGACCCGCGAACAGGCCGCGCTGTACGAGGCGGTGGTCCGTGAGTCCATGGCCGTGATCGAGGCGGCCGAGGGGATCGCCCGCCGCGGCCTGGTCCTCAAGCTGCTCGGCGCGCTGAAGCAGATCTGCAACCATCCGGCGCAGTACCTGAAGGAAGGCAGCGCCGCGGCGGGCGCGGGGCGCGGCGGCGCGGAGGTCCGCGGCGTGCGCCTCGAAGGCCGCTCCGGCAAACTCGCCCTGCTCGACGAGCTGGTGGACACCATCCTGTCGGAGGACGGTTCGGTGCTCGTCTTCACGCAGTACGTGGGGATGGCACGGCTCATCGCCGCCCATCTGGCCACCCGGGCGGTGCCGGTCGAGGTGCTGCACGGGGGGACGCCGATCGCGGAGCGCGAGAAGCTCGTCGACCGCTTCCAGGCCGGTGCGACGCCGGTGCTCGTGCTGTCGCTGAAGGCTGCGGGCACGGGCCTGAATCTGACCAGGGCCGGCCATGTCGTGCACTTCGACCGCTGGTGGAATCCGGCGGTGGAGGAACAGGCCACCGACCGCGCGTACCGTATCGGCCAGACCCAGCCGGTCCAGGTCCACCGGCTGATCACCGAGGGCACGGTGGAGGACCGTATCGCGGAGATGCTCGCCGCGAAGCGGGAGTTGGCCGAGGCGATCCTGGGTTCGGGGGAGTCCGCCCTGACCGAGCTCACGGACCGCGACCTGGCCGACCTGGTGTCGCTGCGGAGGTCGTCATGAGCGGGTCACCCAAGGGCAGCCCGGCGGACCGGGCACGCGAGGCGCTTCGGGCAGCGCGGGCGGCTCGGGTGGAGGGGGCGGCTCGGGCGGCTCGGGTGGAGAGTGAGGAGCGGGCGGGGGCGGGTGCCGGCGTCGGTTCGGGTGCTGGCGTCGGTTCGGAGTCGGGTTCGGGTACGGAGCCTGGCTTGGGGTCGGGTTCGGGTTCGGGTGCCGAGTCTGGCTTGGGTGCGGGCTCCGAGGCTGGCTTGGGCGTTGGCTCGGGTTCGGGCTGCGAGTCCGGCTTGGGCTCGGGCGGCGGCTCGGATTTGGGCTGCGAGTCCGGCTTGGGCTCGGGTTTGGGCACAGGCTCTGGCTTGGGTTTGGGCACAGGCTCTGGCTTGGGTTCTGGGTCGGGCGTCGACTCCGACTCCGACTCCGTCTCCGGCTCGGGCTTGGCCTCGGGTGCCGACTCGGGTTTGGGATCCGGCGCAGGTTCGGGTTCGGGCGTCGGCTTGACCTCCGCCGACTCGGTGCAGGCCCCCGCGGTGTCAGGTGGCAACGGGAACGTGGTCGGTCCGGGGGCGGTGGACAGGGAGCCGGGCGCTCCGGCATCCACGGCGTCGACGGCGCCGACCCCGGTAGTGCCGGCCTCTGCTGAGGCGGACGCGTTTACGCGGGACGCGGACGGGGCTGCGCAGGACCAGGCGGATGGCGATACCCCGATGTCCGTTGACCCGGCTCGGAGTTCGTCGCCGGCGGGAAAGACCTCGCGCGACCAGGAGCAGCCGGGGTCTGCGGGCAGGGCGGGTGCGCCCGGTCGGGATCGACCGGCGGATGTCGCGCGGGCCGCCCTGCGTGCGGCCAGGGCTGCGTCGACGGTACGAGGCGCGAGCGCCCCCGGCTCAGCTGGAGTTGAGGGCGCGTCGGCGGAGGGGCAGGGGCGAGGAGACGGTACGGCCGGGGCGGCTGCCGGGGTGGCCGCCCCGCAGGGCAAGGCGGGAGTCGCGAGGGGCGAGGCGGGTGCCAGGGACGCCGGGGCGGGAGTCGCGAGGGGCGAGGCGGGTGCCAGGGACGCCGAGGCGGGAGTCGCGAAGGGCGAGGCGGGTGCCAGGGACGCCGAGGCGGGAGTCGCGAAGGGCGAGCCGGAAGGGCGAAAGACCGGGCACGAGGCGGACGAGGTGCGGGCTGCCTTGCGCGCGGCTCGGGCGCAGCAGGCCGTGGCGCGTCGGGAGGCTCGACAGACGCCCGGCTCGACGGCGCGGCCCGGTCGGCCCGCACCGCGCTCGCGTGGCCGACAAGCCGACGGCCAGGGCGAGTCGGGGCCGAGTCCCCGGCGGGATGCGGGCTCCAACGGCCCGCGTGGGGTGTCGGCGGATCTGACCCGCCTGCTGCAGAGCATGGGGCGCGGTGGGAGGGCGCAGGTCCCCGAGGCTGACGAGGGCGCCGACGCCCGAGCGGTGTCGCCCGCTGCGCCGGACGCATCCGCATCCGACCCCGCGCTGGGGGCGACTGAGGCAAGGCGCTCACGGGGAGCGCCCGCGCCCGACGCGACGGCTTCGCCGACGGAGTCCCCGTCTGCCGCCGGTTCGGGTGCGTCCGTGCCCTCCGAGGGGCTCGGCTTGTCCTCGCCCACTGGCGCAGCGGTTTCGCCGAAGCGGTCCACGCCTGGTGGCGGCTTGGGTGCGTCCGTGTCCTCTGAAGAGCTCGGCTCGTCCGCGCTCACGGGCGCGATGGTTTCGTCGACGAGCTCCCCGTCTGCCGGCGGCTCGGGTACATCCGTGTCCTCCGAGGAGCTCGGCTTGTCCTCGCCCACTGGCGCAGCGGTTTCGCCGAAGCGGTCCACGCCTGGTGGTGGCTCGGGTACATCCGTGTCCTCCGAGGAGCTCGGCTCGTCCTCGCCAACCGGCGCAGTGGCTTTGCCGGCGGAGGCCACGCCTGGCGGTGGGTCGGGTGCGTCCGTGTCCTCCGAGGGGCTCGGCTCGTCCGTGTCCGCCGGGTTTACGGACCCCACCGCGAACGGCGAACGTCACCCCACCTCGAAGGGCGACCGTCACCCCAGCCCGTACAAGTCCACCCGTTCGCAAGCCGTCCAAGATCTTCGCCGTACCTTCTCCGCGTTGCCCCAACGGCCCACCACTGAAGGGTACTTCGCGGAGACCTGGTGGGGGAACGCGTGGGTGCGGGCGCTGGAAGAGGTGGCCGCCGACCCGGCGCGGCTCAAGCGCGGGCGGGGGTACGCGGATCAGGGGCACGTCGAGTCGATCACCGTCACGCCCGGCAATGTGCTCGCCTACGTGCAGGGCAGCCGGCAGCGCCCGTACCGCACGCGGATCCGGCTGCGGACGCTGGACGACGCGGACTGGGAGCGTTTCCTCGACGCCGCCGCCGACCACCCGGGCCACCTCGCCGCCCTGCTCGACAAGGAGCTGCCGCAGGGGCTCGCAGACCTCGGCGTCGACCTTCTGCCGGGCCCCGGGGACCTCCAACCCGACTGTTCCTGCCCGGACTTCGGCCATCCCTGCAAGCACGCCGCCGCGCTGTGTTATCAGGCGGCCCGGCTGCTCGACGCCGACCCGTTCGTGCTGCTGCTGCTCCGCGGCCGAGGCGAGCACTGGCTGCTCGACACTCTCGCGCGCCGCAACGCCCACCGCGCGGCCCGCGCGGAATCGGCCACGCCGCCGATGCCCGGCGTACGGGCGGCTCACGCTCTGGAACCTCGCCGGCTGCCCGCCCCGCCGCCGCCCCTGCCGAGGCCCGTACAGCCGGGCCCGCCGCCCGCGTATCCGGCCGCTCCCGGAGGCCCGGACCCGCTGGCTCTGGACCAGTTGGCGACCGACGCGGCCGCCCGGGCCCACGCGCTCCTGGGCACCGGCGAAGACCCCCTCGCTGAACTGACGCTCTGGCAGGACGCGGTACGCATCGCCGCCTCCCAGCCCGGCTCAGGACTCACCGGTGCGACCCGGGCGCTCTATGCCCAACTGGCCGCGGCGGCGGACCGTTCGCCGACGGATCTGGCCCGTGCGGCCGCCGCCTGGCGCCAGGGCGGCGCGGAGGGTCTGGCCGTCCTGGAGGAGTCCTGGAACCCGCCGGCCGGACCCTTCGATCAGGCGCGCCCGGCGCTGCTCGCAGCGGAACACCCACCGTTCCGCCCCTGGCGCAACCACCTCACGCACCCGGACGGCCACCTCCAACTCCGCTACGGACGCGACGGTTACTGGTACCCGTACGAATCCGAACCCGGCCGCGAGGACTGGTGGCCCCGGGGCACGAGAGACCTGGACCCGGTGGGGGCGCTGACCGGGTAGGCGTATTCGTGGCTGCGGTCCGGCGGGAGCGCGTGAGGGCTGCGGCAGGCGCCTTCCGCCCGGCCGCGCACCTGCGATCCGGCAGCACGCACCTGCGGTCCGGCAGCACGCACCTGCGGTCCGGCCGTACGCTCCGGCCGCCCGGCCGCCCGGCCGCCCGGCCGCCC
>NZ_JAEIMH010000078.1:0-269 GCF_016464295.1 Streptomyces sp. N35
CGGGCGGCGGGCCGCGCGGCGCGGGGCCGTCCGCCGGGGGGGCGGGGCCGGAGCCGCCGCCGCCGGTCGGGACGCTCGGTCCGGTGGAGTCCGCGGAGTCCCAGGCTTCGGAACGGTCCGGGCATTCCACCACGGCCGCGAAGCCGCGCCGGCGCGCCCGCGTCCTGCTCGCGGCCGGCGCCCTGGTGGTCGTGGGGGGCGGCGGCGCCGCGGGGGGGGGGGTCGGGCCCCGCCCCCGGGGGGGGGCGGCGGGGGGGCAGGGGATGGCG
>NZ_JAEIMH010000078.1:279-17483 GCF_016464295.1 Streptomyces sp. N35
CAAGGGATCGACCACGGCGCCCGCCCCCCCGCGTACCGCACTCCCCGGGGGCTGGAAGCCGTGGCAGACCTCGTTGGTCGGCGCGGCGGAGCGGGGCGGGAAGCCGCCCGAGCGGTGGCGGCACTTCGCCGACGTACAGGAATGCGTCGTGGAGGGTGCGGCCGCGTACTGCGGGGGCGGGAGCATCCTGACCGTACGGATCGATCTCGCGACCGGTGCCGTGCGGTGGCGGGCGCCCGCCCCGGCCGGGCTCGGGGAGTCCGAGTCCGGGGTGCACGACTCGTCGCCGCTCGGGGTCGGCGACGGGAAGGTCCTCGTCCTCGAGGCGCAGCCCGGGGAACGCGCGCAGATCACCGCGCTGGACGCGGCCACCGGCAAGCGGGTGTGGAGCCGGCCGGCCAGCACCGGGGTCTCCTCGGCCGCCGTGGTCGACGGGCTCGTCGCGACGCTGGATCCGGGCGACACCTCGATCACCGCACGGGATCTGTCGAGCGGCCGGACGGTGTGGACGACGCCGGTCATGCCCGAGCAGATGTGCATGCCGGTGGACCTGGGCGGCGCGATCTACGCGAGATGCGATGTCGAGACCGAGGACGGAAAGACCTACCGGCTCGCCCTCAAGCGCCTCGACCCCGCGGACGGCAACGCGCATGAGCTTCCGGTCGTCTCCGACGCCGACGGCGCCGTCTCGGTGCTCGACGACGGGCGGCTGGTGATCCCCGTAGCGGGCGGTGAACAGCCCGATCCCGAGGGCGGGTTCGACTGGGTCACCCGGTACACCTCGCTCACCCTGATGGACCCGACGGGCAAGCGGAAGCGCGCCACGGTGCGCCTGGCGAAGCCGGTCGAGGGCACGGGCGTCGACATCCTCGGCACGGCGATGTACGTACGGCGCACCGACGGCACGGTGACCGCCGTGGACGTGCGCAGCGGCCGGCAGCTGTGGAGTACGCCGACCTCGCTGGAGCGTCCGGGCACGCCCCTGGGCCTGGACGGTGTGCTCTATCTGGCGTCCAGCAGCGGCCGGGTGCTCGCGCTCGATGCCCGTACGGGAGAAGAGCTCTGGCAGACCCCGCCGCGCAACGCACCCGTGGACGCCGCGTCCTGGGGCGGGCCCGAGGTGCTGCGGGCCGAGGGTGCGCTGGTGGTCAGCTCGTCCGGCGGGACGGTGTTCTCGTTCGACCCGGCCAAGCCGCCGAAGTGACCGCCGGCCACCCGAGCGACCGCCGGGACGCCCAAGCGACCGCCGGGGACGCCCAAGCGACCGCCGAGCCGCCCACGAACCCCGCGTGCCCACGCGAAAGGGCCGGCCCCGCCGGACCGGCCCTTCCCGCGCGTACGGAGGCGATCAGCCCAGCTTGCTCACGTCACGCACCGCGCCCTTGTCGGCGCTGGTGGCCATCGCCGCGTAGGCCTTGAGGGCCTGGGAGACCTTGCGCTCGCGGTTCTTCGGGGCGTACGCGCCGTTCAGGGCCTTCTCGCGTGCGGCCAAGTCCTCGTCGGAGACCAGGAGTTCGATCGTACGGTTCGGGATGTCGATCCGGATCCGGTCGCCGTCCTCGACCAGCGCGATCGTGCCGCCGGAGGCCGCCTCGGGCGAGGCGTGGCCGATCGACAGGCCCGAAGTGCCGCCGGAGAAGCGGCCGTCGGTGATCAGGGCGCAGGCCTTGCCGAGGCCGCGGCCCTTCAAGTACGAGGTGGGGTACAGCATCTCCTGCATGCCGGGTCCGCCCTTGGGACCCTCGTAGCGGATGACGACCACGTCGCCCTCCGTGACCTGCTTCAGGAGGATCTTCTCGACGGCCTCTTCCTGCGACTCGCAGACGACGGCCGGGCCTTCAAAGGTCCAGATCGACTCGTCCACGCCCGCCGTCTTCACGACGCAGCCGTCCACGGCGAGGTTGCCCTTGAGGACCGCGAGGCCGCCGTCCTCGGAGTAGGCGTGCTCGGCGGAGCGGATACAGCCTTCGGCCGCGTCCTCATCGAGGGTGTCCCAGCGCTCGGACTGCGAGAAGGCCTCGGCGGAGCGGACGCAGCCGGGGGCCGCGTGCCACAGCTCGATCGCCTCGGGGCTGGGCGAACCGGCGCGCACGTCCCAGGTCTTGAGCCAGTCGGCGAGCGAGGGAGCGTGCACGGCGTGGACGTCCTCGTTCAGCAGGCCCGCGCGGTGCAGTTCGCCGAGCAGGGCCGGGATGCCGCCGGCGCGGTGCACGTCCTCCATGTAGTACGTGCGGTTCTTGCCGACGTTCGGGGCGACCTTGGCGAGGCAGGGGACGCGGCGCGAGACGGCGTCGATCTCGTTGAGGCCGAAGGGGACCTCCGCCTCCTGGGCCGCGGCGAGCAGGTGCAGGATCGTGTTGGTCGAGCCGCCCATGGCGATGTCGAGGGCCATGGCGTTCTCGAAGGCCGCGAAGGTCGCGATGTTGCGCGGCAGGACCGACTCGTCGTCCTGCTCGTAGTAGCGCCGGGTCAGCTCCACGACGGTGCGCGCGGCGTCCTCGTACAGGCCCTTGCGGGCGGTGTGCGTGGCGAGGACCGAGCCGTTGCCGGGCAGCGACAGGCCGATCGCCTCGGTGAGGCAGTTCATCGAGTTGGCGGTGAACATGCCCGAACAGGAGCCGCAGGTCGGGCAGGCGTTCTCCTCGATACGGAGGATGTCCTCGTCCGAGACCTTCTCGTTCACGGCCTCCGACATCGCGTCGACCAGGTCGAGCGTGCGGACGGTGCCGTCGACGAGCGTGGCGCGTCCTGCCTCCATGGGGCCGCCGGAGACGAAGACGGTCGGGATGTTCAGGCGCAGGGCGGCGTTGAGCATGCCCGGGGTGATCTTGTCGCAGTTGGAGATGCAGATCAGGGCGTCGGCGCAGTGCGCCTCGACCATGTACTCCACGCTGTCCGCGATCAGGTCGCGCGAGGGCAGGCTGTAGAGCATGCCGCCGTGGCCCATCGCGATGCCGTCGTCCACGGCGATGGTGTTGAACTCGCGCGGGATGCCCCCGGCCGCGGTGATCGCCTCGCTGACGATCCGGCCGACAGGGGCGAGGTGGGTGTGGCCCGGGACGAACTCGGTGAAGGAGTTGGCCACGGCGATGATGGGCTTGCGGCCGATGTCCCCGCTCGGTACGCCCGACGCCCGCATAAGGGCGCGGGCGCCCGCCATGTTGCGGCCGTGGGTGACTGTGCGGGACCTCAGCTGGGGCATCGTCGCTCGCTCCTTCAAGACAGTGCTGGTTCTTCCGAGCGTACGCCGGGGCTCCAAGATCTGGACAGCATGTCCGGAATACGGGATGGAGGGCTCACGCTTCGGTCAGGTGCCGAGGAGCAGACCCGGGAACTCACTCCTCGGTCAGGTACCGCTGCAACGTCGGCGCCACCAGCGCGATGATCTCCTCCGGGTCCGCCGAAGCGAGCGGCTCGACCTTCACCACGTAACGGACCATGGCGATGCCGACCATGTGCGAGGCCGCGAGTTCGGCGCGGAACTTGGGGTTCGGGACCTTGAGGTCCGCCTCCACGCGCTCGATCAGGCGGCGCACGACGAAGGCGCGCAGGACCTTGGCCGCGGCCTCGTGCGTGACCGCGGAGCGGATGATCGCGAGCAGCGGGGTACGGGTGGCCGGGTTCTCCCAGACTGCGAAGAAGAAGCGGGCGAGCCGCTCGCCGGCGCCGTCGAGGCCCTGGCCGACCGTGCCGACGACGGTCTGGGCCGGCTCGAACGTGACCTCGATGGCGGCCGCGAAGACCTCGTCCTTCGTACCGAAGTAGTGGTGCACGAGCGCCGAGTCCACCCCCGCGGCCTTGGCGATCGAGCGGATGGACGCCTTGTCGTAGCCGCGTTCGGAGAACTGCTCGCGGGCGGCCGCGAGGATCCGGTCCCTGGTGCCGGGACCCGACTCCGCTTCCGTACGGGAGGGGCGGCCGCGCCCGCGGCGGGGCGCCGCACCCTGGGGCTGGGCGGGCGTCACTGCTTCGAGGTCGCGTTCAGGGCCGAGGCGAGATGCAGCCGCGTGAAGGCCAGCGCCTCGGCGAGATCGGCCTCACGTTCGGCGCTGGACATCGCGCGCCGTGTGTTGACCTCGATGACGACATGGCCGTCGAAGCCGCTGAGCGCGAGGCGTTCGAGCAGCTCGGCGCAGGGCTGCGAGCCCCGGCCGGGGACGAGGTGCTCGTCCTTCGCCGAACCGTTGCCGTCCGCGAGATGGACGTGCGCGAGGCGCTCGCCCATGCGGTCGATCATGTCCATCGTGTCGGTGCGGGCGGTCGCGGTGTGCGACAGGTCGACCGTGAAGTGCCGGTAGTCGTCCTTGGTGACGTCCCATTCGGGCGCGTACGCGAGCATCTCCCGGTCGCGGTAGCGCCACGGGTACATGTTCTCCACGGCGAACCGGACGTCGGTCTCGTCGGCCATCCGCCACAGACCGGTCACGAAGTCTCGGGCGTACTGCCGCTGCCAGCGGAACGGCGGATGCACCACGACCGTCGAGGCGCCCAGCTTCTCGGCGGCGGTCCGGGCGCGCTGCAGCTTGGTCCAGGGGTCGGTGGACCAGACGCGCTGGGTGATCAGGAGGCAGGGCGCGTGCACCGCCAGGACCGGCATCCGGTGGTAGTCGCTGAGCCGGCGCAGGGCCTCGATGTCCTGGCTGACCGGGTCGGTCCACACCATGACCTCGACGCCGTCGTAGCCCAGGCGCGCGGCGATCTCGAAGGCCGTCGCCGTCGACTCCGGATAGACCGAGGCCGTCGACAGGGCGACCTTCGCATCCGGGATCCGCACCACTGGTTCTGCCACGAGGGACAGCGTACGGGCCCTGTACGGGCCGGCGGCAGGTGACCTCGTATGGCCTGCGTCGCTTAAGTCGTGGCTCAAACCGTCGCTCCTTGCGCAGTGGCGCCCGGGGCCGCCATCTGGTCGAGGCTGCGCAGGATGATCCCCTCGCGCAGCGCCCACGGGCAGATTTCCAGGGTCTCGACGCCGAACAGATCCATCGCGCCCTCGGCCACCAGGGCCCCGGCAAGGAGCTGTCCGGCCCGGCCCTCGGAGACGCCGGGCAGCTCGGCCCGCTGCTCCTCGGTCCGCGCGGCGAGCTGCGGCACCCAGTCCTCCAGGGACTTCCGCTTCAGCTCGCGCTGGACGTACAGGCCCTCGGCGGAGCGGGCCGCGCCCGCGAGACGCGCCAGCTGCTTGAAGGTCTTGGAGGTGGCGACGACATGGTCCGGGTTGCCGAAGCGGCTGAACTCCCCGACCGTACGAGCGATTTGGGCGCGTACGTGCCGGCGCAGCGCCTTGACGTCCTGCGGATCGGGCGGGTCACCGGGCAGCCAGCCCGCGGTGAGACGTCCCGCGCCGAGCGGGAGGCTGACGGCGGCGTCGGGGTCCTCGTCGATGCCGTACGCGATCTCGAGGGAGCCGCCGCCGATGTCGAGCACGAGCAGCTTGCCGGCGGACCAGCCGAACCAGCGGCGTACGGCGAGGAAGGTGAGCCGGGCCTCGTCCTCGCCGGACAGGACCTGCAGGTCGACGCCGGTCTCGTCCTTGACGCGGGCCAGGACCTCGTCGGCGTTGCCCGCCTCGCGCACCGCGGAGGTCGCGAACGGCAGCACGTCCTCGCAACCCTTGTCCTCGGCGGCTTCGAGGGCTTCCTTGACGGTGGCGATCAGCCGGTCGACCCCTTCGGGGCTGATCGCCCCGGTCCGGTCGAGGAGTTGGGCCAGCCGCAGGTCTGCCTTGTGCGAGTGGGCGGGCAGCGGGCGCGCGCCGGGGTGGGCATCCACCACCAGCAGATGCACCGTGTTCGAACCCACATCGAGGACACCGAGTCTCATACGTAAAACGCTACTGCGCGTTCGGGGATCGACGGTCCACGCGAGGGGCTCGGCACGCATACCCTGGGTGTGTGCCCAAGACGAAGAACGCGAAGCCGGAGAAGTCGGGTAAGGCGGGTAAGCCCGACAAGACCGGCAAGGTTGGCAAGGCCCGCAAGTCAGGTGATTCGGTGAAGGCTTCACAGAAGGACTCCAAGGCGAACAAGCCCGGGAAGGCCGCGAAGGGGGCGGCCCCGGACGAGCAGGGGCTCGATTTCCCGCGCGCCTGGGTGGAGTTCGCGGATCCCGCCGATGACGAGCAGGTCTTCCGCTGCGATCTGACCTGGCTCACCTCCCGCTGGCACTGCGTCTTCGGCAGCGGATGCCAGGGCATCCGGGCCGGGCGCGCGGACGACGGGTGCTGCACGCTCGGAGCGCACTTCTCGGACGAGGAGGACGAGCAGCGGGTCGCGGGGTTCGTGGCCAAGCTCACGCCCGACATCTGGCAGCACCATCCCGTCGGTACGGACTCGGGGTGGACCCAGGAGGACGAGGACGGGGAGCGGCAGACGCGGCGCTGGGAGGGGTCGTGCATCTTCCAGAACCGGCCGGGGTTCGCGGGCGGCGCGGGCTGCTCCCTGCACATCCTGGCGCTGCGCGAAGGGCGCGAGCCGCTGGAGACCAAGCCGGATGTGTGCTGGCAGTTGCCGGTGCGGCGGACGTACGAGTGGATCGAGCGGCCCGACGACACCAAGGTGCTCCAGGTGTCCATCGGCGAGTACGACCGGCGGGGATGGGGGCCCGGTGGGCATGACCTGCACTGGTGGTGCACCTCGGCTACGTCGGCTCACGGGGCGGGCAAGCCGGTCTATCTGTCGTACGAGCCGGAGCTGCGGGAACTGATGGGGCCGGCCGCGTACGAGGTCCTGGTCGGGATGTGCGAGCAGCGGCTGGCTTCCCAGCTGCCGTTGGTGGCACCGCATCCGGCGGACCCCGGGGCCTGAGGTCAGGAGCTGAGCCCGGCCCGAGGGCCCAGGGCCGGCCGGCGTCCGGTCAGCCCGTGGGGCTCGGGCCCGTGGTGTCGCTGGGCGGCGGGTCCGACGGGGTCGGGTCCGTGGTCGGGGGCGGGTCCGAGGGACCGGGGTCCGATGGCCCGGGGTCGGACGGGCCCGGGTCCGAGGGACCCGGATCGGACGGGCCGGGATCCGAAGGTCCGGGATCCGAAGGTCCGGGATCCGAAGGTCCGGGATCGGACGGGCCGGGATCGGACGGGCCGGGATCGGACGGGCCAGGATCCGAAGGGCCGGGGTCGGACGGACCCGGACCGGGTGAGCCCGCGCCGTAGCCGTCGATGACCACCACCGCGTTGCCCGGGTCGACCGCGATCCGGGCGGTCCAGTGGCCCGCGGGCTGGCGCGAGTGGTCGACCCAGACCTGGATGGTGAGGGATTCGCCGGGGTTCAGCGTCCCCGAGGTGTGGCTGAAGTAGAGCCAGGACGCGTCGCTGTACGCGGACCAGTGCACCGGCCTGCCGCCGGAAGCCGTCAACGTGATGAGCGTGGTGTCACCGTGCGGCTGCGCGTCCACGGTGAGCCTGCCCGGGCCTATCCCGGGCGCCGTTGGCGCGGCCCCGGGACTGATCACCTCGACGGAGACATCGGGCGAGTGGCTGCCCGCCGTGAAGCGGGGGTCCGGTTCGGCGTGGGCGTTGCCCGCGTTCTCGTACGTGTCCTCGGCGTTCTCTCCGTCGAGGCCGCCGGGACCGCCCGCCTCGCTCGCCGAGACGGAGCGCCCGTCCCCCTCGCCGGTGAGGGGCGCACCCCGGTACGCCGCCCACAGCGCGAGCACCGGCGCCGCCACCACCGTGGCCACCACCGTGGTCGTGACGGCCCGCGCGCGCAGCCGATCGCGCCGGGCCGCACGGTCCTTGGGGTCCATGGGGAAACCGCGCCGGTCGAATCGCGGCGCACCGCCCCGCGCCCGTACCGCCGAGGCCATCGCCGCGTGCAGAGCCGCGCGCGGCGCCTCGACCACCGGCAGCCCCGCGGGCGTTGCCTCGGTGCCGGGCCAGGACTTGGCGCCGGCGCGCTCGGCCGTACGGCGGCAGCGCGGGCAGTCGTCGACATGGCGGACGAGTTCGCCGCGCAGGGCGGCGCCGAGCAGCAGCTGGCTGTCACCGGTGAGGCGGGCCACGATCGGGCACGTGCCCGTCTCGACGACGGCGAGCGCGGCCCGGGTGCGTTCCACCTCGCAGGCGGCGGCGGAGATCAGTTCGCGGGCGGCGGTGCGCTCCATGCCCAGGACGTCGGCGACCTCGCCGGCGCCCAGGCGGTGCCGGACGGCGAGCTCCAGGGCCTCGCGCTGCTCGGGCGTCGTGCCGGCAGCCTCCGGCCAGGCGAGCAGGGCGAGTTGACGGGTGTGCTCCTGCGGCTGCGCGGCCGCGGCGGTCTCCCCCGCGTCCCGGCCGCCCGCATGCGCGCCCTGCCGTTTGCGCTTGGCCTCGGCGAGCCGGCGCAGACAGGCCCAGCGGGCCAGCGCGTACAGCCAGGCCCTGCGGTCGCGGTGGCTGACCGGTCCGCGGCCGGTCCTGCGCTCGGCGAGCGCGAGCACATCGCCGAGGGCGCCGGTCGCCGCTTCGTGATCGCACAGCACGGACAGGCAGTAGGTGAACAGACCGTCCAGATAAGGCTCGTAGCGCGTCGGCGGGTGGTGCGAAACGGTCCGGTCCGCCCGGTGCGCACGGCGGTGCGCCCGGTGTGCGCCGGTGGTGTGCGTGGAGTGTTCCGGGCTGCTCGTCGTCACCCGTGCGACCGTAGGTGCCGGGGTAAGTGCCCGTCCGTCCCCTTGCATACCTTTAGCTCATACGGGTGAACGTATCCCTCAAAAGGGGACAGGAACCGTCGATTCCGGCCCTCTTCCCGATCGCGTCGACGCTTACGGGGTGCCCAACTCCACCCGTTCGGCGGCCACTTCGATGATCTCGTCGAGTACGCCGCGGGAGCGCGCGAGATCGGCGATCATCGCGTCGATCCGCTCACGCTCCTCGGTCAGCTCCTCGACCAGGCGGGGGGTCGCGATCTCGTTCGGGCCGCCGTCCGCATCCCGCATACAGGGCAGGAGTTGAGCGATCTTGCGGCTGTGCAGGCCCGCCGCGTACAGGCCCTGGATGAGGACGACCCGGTCGACGGCCTGCTCCAGGTATTCGCGGTGGCCGCCCGGGGTGCGGTCGGAGGAGAGCAGCCCCTGCTTCTCGTAGTAGCGCAGCGAGCGTTCGCTGACGCCCGTACGCGCGGCCAGTTCACCGATCCGCATGTGCCACCCCACCTGCCGTCAAAGGGACTTGAATCTGACACTGATGTCAGCTTCTACGGTACGGCCATGACGAACTCCCTGACGGACCCCGCACAGAACTCACTCCTCACCCCGGCCCGAATCGGCACCCTGGACCTCCCGAACCGCCTGGTCATGGCCCCGCTCACGCGTAACCGCGCGCACGCCGACGGTGTTCCGTCCGAGCTGATGGTGCGGCACTACGCCGACCGCGCCTCGGCCGGCTTGATCATCGCCGAGGGCACGACCCCGAACGCCGTCGGGCAGACCTACCCCAACATCCCCGGCATCCACACCGACGCCCAGGAGGCGGGCTGGCGGCGGGTGACCGACGCGGTGCGGGCGCGCGGCGGGCGGATGTTCCTGCAGCTGCAGCACGGCGGCCGCAACGGGCACCCCGACACCAGCGGACACGTACCTCTCGCGCCGTCCCCGATCGCCCTCCCCGAGGACGTGGAGACGCCGAGCGGGCCCCAACCCGCGCCCGTACCACGGGAGATGACGGCAGGGGACATACGCGAGACCATCGCCGATTTCGCCGGCGCCGCCCGCCGCGCGGTGGCCGCCGGATTCGAGGGCGTCGAGGTGCACGGCGCCAACGGGCAGCTCCTGCAGCAGTTCCTCGCCGAGAACACCAACCACCGCACCGACGGCTACGGGGGCGCCCCCGAGCAGCGCGTCCGCTTCGCCGTCGAGGTCGTCCGCGCGGTCGCCGAGGCCGTCGGGCCCGAGCGGGTCGGGCTGCGGATCTCCCCGAACGTGACCGTGAACGGGATGGCCGAGGGCGATACGTACGCGATCTACCGGGCGCTCGTGACGGAGCTGGCCGGCGACGGACTCGCGTATCTGCACATCGTGTACGCGGATCAGGACCCGGAACTCCTGAAGGAGCTGCGCGGAATCTGGCCCGGAACCCTGATCGGCAACCCGGTCCTGACCCGCGAGGACGTGGCCGGCGACGGCGGGCTCCGCAAGGGTGGGCTGCTGCACGCGGCCGGCGCCGATCTGATCGCGCTGGGCCGCGGCTTCCTCGCCAACCCCGATCTGGTCGAGCGGCTGCGGGAGGGTGCGCCGCTGAACCTCGTACGGGACAAGTACCTGATGTACACGGGCGGGGAGACGGGCTACAACGACTACCCCGCACGGGCACGGGCCGCCGCCTGACCCGGATGTCAGTGCCGCCCGCTACGGTTCGCGCATGGCTGCCCGCACGAAATCCAAGGACCGTCCCGCCTACCGCTGCACCGATTGCGGCTGGCAGACGGCCAAGTGGCTCGGCCGCTGCCCCGAGTGCCAGGCCTGGAGCACGATCGAGGAGTACGGCGCGCCAGCCGTGCGGACCACCGCGCCCGGCCGGGTCACCAGCTCCGCGGTGCCCATCGGCGAGGTCGACGTACGGACGGCCACCGCGCGCTCGACCGGGGTCGACGAGCTGGACCGGGTGCTCGGCGGCGGGCTTGTGCCGGGCGCCGTGGTGCTGCTCGCGGGCGAGCCGGGCGTCGGCAAGTCCACGCTCCTGCTCGATGTCGCGTCGAAGGCGGCCAGTGACGACCACCGGACCCTGTATGTGACGGGCGAGGAGTCCGCCAGCCAGGTGCGGCTGCGGGCCGACCGCATCGGAGCGATCGACGACCATCTGTATCTGGCCGCGGAGACCGATCTGTCCGCCGTCCTCGCCCACTTGGACGCGGTCAAACCCTCGCTCCTGATCCTCGACTCCGTACAGACGGTGGCCTCGCCCGAGATCGACGGCGCGCCCGGCGGTATGGCGCAGGTCCGTGAGGTGGCCGGAGCGCTGATCCGCGCCTCCAAGGAGCGCGGGATGTCCACGCTCCTGGTCGGCCATGTCACCAAGGACGGCGCGATCGCGGGTCCGCGGCTGCTCGAGCACCTGGTGGATGTCGTCCTCTCCTTCGAGGGCGACCGGCATGCGCGCCTTCGTCTCGTACGAGGAGTGAAGAACCGGTACGGGGCCACCGACGAGGTCGGCTGCTTCGAGCTGCACGACGAGGGGATCACCGGGCTCGCCGACCCCAGTGGCCTCTTCCTGACCCGGCGCGACGAGCCCGTGCCCGGCACCTGTCTCACCGTCACCCTGGAGGGCCGCCGGCCGCTGGTCGCCGAGGTGCAGGCGCTGACCGTGGACTCGCAGATCCCCTCGCCGCGCAGGACGACTTCCGGCCTGGAGACCTCCCGGGTCTCGATGATGCTGGCCGTTCTGGAACAGCGTGGCCGGATCACCGCCCTCGGCAAGCGCGATATCTACTCCGCGACAGTCGGCGGAGTGAAGCTCTCCGAACCGGCCGCGGACCTCGCGATCGCCCTCGCGCTCGCCAGCGCCGCCAGCGACACCCCGCTGCCGAAGAACCTCGTCGCGATCGGCGAGGTGGGGCTCGCGGGCGAGGTCAGAAGGGTTACGGGCGTCCAGCGCAGATTGGCCGAAGCGCACCGGCTCGGGTTCACGCACGCCCTCGTACCGAGCGACCCGGGGAAGGTCCCGGCGGGCATGCGGGTCACCGAAGTGGCCGATATGGGGGACGCGCTGCGGGTCCTGCCGAGGTCGCGTAGGCGAGAGGCCCCACGGGAGGACGACGACCGCCGGTAGACTTTGCCCCGGTCTCGCCCGTCCGTACGAAACACGGGCCCCATGCGTACGCGACGCAAGCCCGCTGACGTACGTGCGAGGCCGCCAGGCTGAGTTTTTTACGAGCCAGGGCGTGGAGTAGATCCCCGATCCCGGAGGAGAGCAGTGGCACCCAGCGACCGGGGAGCGAATCCCGGCAAGGACAAGGCCGCGGCTCCGAGCAGGTCGGGCGGCTCGGGCATCGGTGCCGAAGGTCTGATGCGCGCCGCGCTGAGCGCGGTCGCGCCCGGCCAGGCGCTGCGCGACGGCCTGGAGCGGATTCTGCGCGGCAACACGGGCGGACTCATCGTGCTCGGCTCGGACAAGACGGTCGAGTCGATGTGCACCGGTGGATTCGTCCTCGATGTCGAGTTCACGGCCACGCGGCTGCGGGAGCTGTGCAAGCTCGACGGCGGCATCGTTGTCAACTCCGACCTCTCGAAGATCCTGCGCGCGGGCGTCCAGCTCGTGCCGGATCCCACCATCCCCACGGAGGAGACGGGCACCCGGCACCGCACGGCGGACCGCGTCTCCAAGCAGGTCGGCTTCCCGGTCGTCTCGGTCTCGCAGTCGATGCGGCTCATCGCTTTGTACGTGGACGGGCAGCGCCGCGTCCTGGAGGACTCGGCCGCGATCCTGTCCCGGGCCAACCAGGCGCTGGCGACCCTGGAGCGCTACAAGCTCCGCCTCGACGAGGTGGCCGGCACGCTCTCCGCCCTGGAGATCGAGGACCTGGTCACCGTCCGCGATGTCTCGGCCGTGGCCCAGCGTCTTGAGATGGTCCGCCGGATCGCCACCGAGATCGCCGAGTACGTGGTGGAGCTGGGCACCGACGGCCGTCTCCTCGCGCTCCAGCTGGACGAGCTGATCGCGGGCGTCGAGCCCGAGCGCGAGCTCGTCGTACGCGATTACGTGCCGGAACCGACGGCCAAGCGGTCGCGCACGGTGGACGAGGCCCTGTCCGAGCTGGACGCCCTGTCGCACACGGAGCTGCTCGAACTGCCCGTCGTGGCACGGGCGTTGGGCTACACCGGCTCGCCGGAGGCCCTTGACTCGGCGGTGTCGCCGCGCGGTTACCGGCTGCTCGCGAAGGTCCCGCGGCTTCCGGGGGCGATCATCGACCGCCTCGTGGAGCACTTCGGCGGACTCCAGAAGCTGCTCGCGGCAAGCGTCGACGACCTGCAGACGGTGGACGGTGTGGGCGAGGCCCGGGCGCGGTCGGTCCGCGAGGGGCTGTCGCGACTGGCGGAGAGCTCGATTCTGGAGCGGTACGTGTAGCTGGGACCCGGGTCCGCCGGCGGACCCGGCAGGGGCCGGACTACTCCTCGTCCAGCACGAACGAAGCCCGCAGCGTCCCCGTGCCCTCGCCCTTCGCCTCGACCAGATACGTGCCGGGCGCGGCCGAACCGGGCCCCGGGGAGGCGCAGTTGGCCTCGCTCGGCTTGCGGTTCCAGTTCAGGGTGTACGTGATGGCGGTGTTGCCGGGGACCCGGTAGAGCAGGCTGCCGGCGGTGGCCGGGCAGTCCGAGGACTTCCAGTACGGGGAGTCGTCACCGGCCTTGGTGATCGTGACGACCAGTTCCTTCGGACCCAGGTCGAACTTGCAGTCGGCGCCGGCCTCGTTCTTCGCGACGATCTCCACCTTGGGCTTCTCGCCCGGCTTGTAGCGGTTCTTCGCGCTCTCGATCGTCAACTCGAGGTCGGAGGCACGGCAGTTGGGGAGCGCGGAACCGGCGGGAAGCTGCTCGCCCGAGCCCGAGCCCGAACCCGAGGTGCTGCCCACGCCCACGGAGCCACCGGAACCGGCGTCGCCACCCGTGCCGTTCGCCCCGTCCGTACCGCCGGAGTCCTCCCCCGTACCGCCGTCCTCGCCGGAGCCGCCGCCCGAGTCCGCGCCCGAGGAGTCGCCCGACTCGTCGCGCCCGCCCGGCGGTTCACTGATCGCGGGACCCGAGGTGTCGGGTCCCGGCGTGATGGAGGGCGCGGGGTTCTTGCCGTCGGCGTCATTGCCGTTGCCCCCTCCGCCGCCGGACGTGACGGCCCACAGAATGAGCAGCGCCAGCAACCCGAGCACGGTCAGCAGCGCCGCCCTCCGTCGCCAGTAGATGGAGGAGGGAAGCGGCCCGACCGGATTGCGCAGAGATCCCACGGCGCAAACTGTACGAGAGATCGTGCTCAACTCCCGCCCCACCCGCCGCCACGGAGCGCAACTTTTCCGGATCATCATTCCGGGAACGGGGGTTCGGCGGCGGTATGGGTTCTTTGCGGCCGCCGACGGGCCGTTGGACCCGGGCCCAAGGGCCCGTCGCGGCACCCCTGCCGATCGTCAGGTGCGGCGGTGGCCGATAGCCGGATGTGGGGCGCGCGAGGCGCTCCGTACTGTCTAGATCATGGAAGCGACCACCTCCCCGGCCCTCTTGGCGTCCGCGCCGCCCGTCGACACCTCCGGGCTCTACCGCGACATCACCGGCTTCGCACACGACGCACCGGCGTGGCTGCAGCATCTGTTGGAGGTGTGGACCGAGCTCGGGCTTCTGCTGTTCGGGTTCCTGTTCGTCGCCGCGTGGTGGCGGGCCCGGCGCGGTGACGCGCGGGCGCTGGCCGTCGCGGTGCTCGCCCCGCTCGCCACCGCGCTCGCCTACGTGGTCAGCGAGCTCCTGAAGTCGGTGATCGACGAGGAGCGGCCGTGCCGGGCGGTGTCCGGAGCCGTGCGCTCCCTCGCCGAGTGCCCGCCGCACGGCGACTGGTCCTTCCCCAGCAACCACGCCACGATCGCCGGCGCCTCGGCCGTCGCGCTCGCGCTGATCTGGCGCGGGCTCGGGTGGCTGACGCTGCCGCTCGCCCTGCTCATGGCGTTCTCGCGGGTGTTCGTCGGCGTGCACTACCCCTTCGACGTGGCGGTGGGCCTCGCGCTCGGTGCGCTGGTGGCCTTCCTCGTCATACGGCTCCTGCCCCCGCCCCTGGCCCGCCTGGTCACAGCGATGCGCACCTCGCCGAACGCGGCCGTGCGCTGGTGCGTGGGCCCGGGCCCGGCGGCCCATGCCTACGCGGTCGTCCGCTAGACGAGTAGTTCCGTACGGCACCTGCGCGGACCCGCCCCGGACCGCTATGCCCTGACCCGGGCGCGAGTGCCGCCTCGATCGCCATGCCCTAACCCGGACCCACAAGTCCCGCCTCGTACGCGACGATCGCCGCCTGAACGCGGTTCTTGACCTCGAGCCGGTCGAGGACCGCGCTCACGTACGCCTTCACCGTGCCCTCGACCAGATGCAGCTTCGCCGCGATCTCGGGGTTCGACAGACCGGCCCCGACCAGCGCGAGCACCTCGCGTTCGCGCGGCGACAGCAGCCGGGTGCGCTCACGCGCCGCCGCCGCACGGCTCAGGCGCTCACCCCCGTACCCCTCGATGACCTGCCGTGCGACCTTCGGCGAGAGGAAGGCCGCGCCGGAGGCCACCGCCCTTACGCCGGCGAGGAGTTCCTCGGGATCGCCGGACTTCAGCAGAAACCCGGTCGCGCCACCGGTCAGGGCGCGGGCGACATAGGTGTCCTCGGAGAAGGTCGTCAGCATCGCGACAGCCGTCTCGGGCACGGTCCGTACGATCTCCTCGGCCGCCGCGAGCCCGTCGAGTCGCGGCATCCGGATGTCGAGCAGCGCGACGGCTGGCCGGTGCGCGCGGACCGCCTCGATGGCCTCGCGTCCGTCGGCGGCCTCGGCGACCACCTCGATATCGGGGGCGAGGGCGAGGATCGCCCGTACGCCCGCCCGGATCATGGCCTCGTCGTCGGCCAGCAGTACGCGGATCACTCACGGTCCTTTCCAGCGGCGGGGACGGCATCCTTCGCGACCAGCCGGCCGCCCTCGAAGCAGAGCCTGAAGTGCTCGACGGAGACGAAGAGCCGGCCGCTCGCCCGGTAGTAGCGGCAGTCGGCACCGGCGGGCGGCGCGGGGGCGCGGTCGTCCGGCGGGTCGGCCACCTCGCGCTCGGGCAGCACCTCCTCCACATCGCTCGCGCTCGCGCCGGTCTCGAGTCGCGCGTAGGCGGCGGGACTCAGCACGGAGTGCGTCTTGCTGTACGCGTACCAGGCGAACGTCCCCGCGACGAGCAGCACCCCGGCCACCCCGGCGACGGCGAAGGGCACCCAGGTCCGGCGGCTCAGCCCGATCATCACCTGGGACGCGGGCGGCCCCGCGTCCCGGTGCGCCGCCGGCTCGACGGGCAGCCAGGCCCGCACCAGGAAACCGTCCCCGTGCTCCCCGGCCTGAAAGGTGCCGCCCTCGTCGAGCACCCGCTCGCGCAGCCCGACCAGACCGGTGCCGTCCTTCCCCTGCGGCGGGCCCGGTGCGCCCTCGTCGGTCACGCTCACCAAGGTGCCCGCGTCCCCGCGGACGACCTCCACGGCGACGGCGGCCCCGGGTGCGTACTTCACCGCGTTGGTCAGCGCCTCCTGCACGACCCGGTGCACGGTCCGCTCCCGCAGCACCTCCTCCGGCTCCCCTTCCGTATGCAGCCGTACGTCGAGGCCCGACGCCTGCGCCCGCGTCACCAGCGCCTCGACCGTCTCCCCGGCCGGCGCCAAAGGCGCGGACTCCCCCGCCTCCCGGAGCAGCCCGATGATCTCCCGCCGGCGGTCGGTCGCGTCGGCCGCCGCACCCCGCAGCTCGGCCGCGGCGGCGCGCTGGCGTGCGCCCAGCTCCGGGTCGAGCTGCAGGGCGCCGGCGCGCAGCGCGAGCAGGCTCAGCTCATGGCCGAGGGAGTCGTGCATGTCCTGGGCGATCCGGGCGCGTTCGCGCAGCCGCGCCCGGTCGGCGACGATCCGCTGCTCGCGCTCCAGCTGCTCGGCGCGGGCGAGCGCGGAGGAGACGAGCGCGACGCGCTGGTGCCAGTAGCGGCCGATCAGCCACGGGAAACAGCCCGCGAACAGCAGCGTGCCGAGCAGCACGAGCCACTCGGGTGCGGGATCCACATCCCGTACGAGAATCCGCACCGTTGCGACGACGGCGATCCCCACGAAGGCCACCGGGCCCCCACGCCCTCCGCCTCTGGCACCGAGCAACAGCGCGAAGACCGCGAGCGCCGGCCCGTACGAGACGGTGAACAGCGACGGCGAGGCGGCGAGCCCGAGGGCCGCGACGGCCAGGAACGCCAGGAGCGGCCACGTACGGTGCAGGGCGGCCGCGAGCGCGAGCACGGCGAGGCCGGCCAGTTCCTGCCCCAGGGAGCGTGGTTCGTTCAGGCCGATACGGTCCGCGCCCACGGCGGGTACGGCCAGGCAGGCCCAGAGCAGGGCGTCCGCGGCGATACGTCGTACGAGGTGGGGCACCCTGCCGACGCTACCCGCGGGTGACGGCCCGGCACCCCTGCCGATCGTCAGGTCCTGGGGCCTCTCGTCACCCTTCCCCCGCTTCCCCCCCGGGGCGGCGGGGGGGGGGGGAGGGGGGGCCCGCA
>NZ_JAEIMH010000078.1:17493-29727 GCF_016464295.1 Streptomyces sp. N35
TGGGGGGGCCTGCCCTCCCCCCCCGGTCGTCCCCGTGTGGGCCCGCGGAGGGGGGGGAAAGGTCACGAGAGAACCCAGGCCCCGGGGTGGCTCTGAAGCGCGCCACCCCCGTCGCGTAACCCAGTCGTGGGAGGATTCCCAGCGTCATGACTGCGACCGCACTCTCCCCCCAGACGCCCGAAACACCCCCCACCGAGTCCACCGGGCACGAGGTCCTGCACCGGCAGGTCATCGCCTGGTTCGACACCCACGCCCGCGACCTGCCCTGGCGCCGCCCCGACGCGGGCCCCTGGGGCGTGATGGTCAGCGAGTTCATGCTGCAGCAGACGCCCGTGAACCGGGTGCTCCCGGTGTACGAGCAGTGGCTCGCGCGCTGGCCGCGCCCCGCTGACCTCGCCAAGGAGGCACCGGGCGAGGCCGTGCGCGCCTGGGGCCGGCTCGGCTATCCGCGCCGGGCGCTGCGGCTGCACGGCGCGGCCGTCGCCATAACGGAACGGCACGGCGGCGACGTACCGGCCAAGCACGCCCAGCTGCTGGCGCTGCCCGGCATCGGCGAGTACACCGCGGCGGCCGTCGCCTCCTTCGCGTACGGACAGCGGCATGCCGTGCTCGACACCAATGTGCGCCGGGTGTTCGCCCGCGCGGTGATGGGTGTGCGCTATCCGCCCAACGCCACCACCGCCGCCGAACGCCGGCTCGCCCGCGAGCTGCTGCCCGAGCAGGAGTCGACGGCCGCACGCTGGGCGGGCGCCTCGATGGAGCTGGGCGCGCTGGTGTGCACGGCCAAGAGCGAGGAGGGCGGTGCGTGCCCGGTCGCCGCGCAGGGGGCGGGGGTGGGGGGGGGCGAGCCTGCGCGTGGCTGGGTGCGGGCAAGCCCGAGCACGAGGGGCCGCCGCGGCGCGGGCAGACCTACGCGGGCACCGACCGCCAGGTGCGCGGCAAGCTGCTCGCCGTCCTGCGGGAGGCTGTCGCGCCCGTGCCGCAGGCCGCGCTCGATCAGGTGTGGGACGAACCGGTCCAGCGGGCGCGGGCGTTGGACGGGCTGGTGGCGGATGGGCTGGTGGAGCCGATGGAGGGCGGGCTCTACCGGCTGCCGCTGACGTAGGACAGACCCCTCCCTCCCGGGGGCCGCACCAGCCCTTCAAGGCTATCGACCCCCACTGACAATCGACCGGCTCACAGAGGAACGACCGGCAGAACGACCAGCGAACGACCAGCGAACGACCAGCGAAACGGCCAGCGAAACGGCCAGCGCCACAACCAGCACAACGACCAGCGGCCGGGCACCTGTTGGGTGCCCGGCCGGATTAGGGTCGCCCACCCCAGGCGCTGCCTGCATGGTCAGCGTCCGCGGAACGCGTTGTGAACCGTCAGCTTCGACGTGGTGCCCTGCTGGTCCACGACGGTCGAGCGCAGCGTGATGCCCTTGCCCTTGGCGGGCGCGAACACCACGGCCTTGCCCAGGACGACCGGCGCCGTGACCCAGTGCTCGCCGCCGTCGTAGGAGGCCTCGACCTTCAGCGACTTGAGGTTGCCACCGGCCGCCGCGCCCTGGATCTCGTACGGCATGAGGACCGGACGGTGTGCCTTGACCGTCGACGCGAGGTCCACGGCCGGGTGGAAGCGGACCGTCGAGGCCGCGGCCTCGGCCGTGTCCCCGGCCTTGGAGCGGAAGGTCCAGCTGGCGTCGATCCGCGTGCCCGCACTGAAGTACTGCGGGTCACGGACCTGCGAGGTGGTCAGCGTGTACTCGCTGTCCTCCTTCGGCAGCGGGAACGAGGTGAAGCTCAGGTCCCCGTCGTTCTCCGCGATCTTCTCCCCGTTGCGGTACAGGGCCGTGGTCGCCTTCGGCGGGTCGATGTCGACGAAGGGGGTGATCTCGTTGCCGGCGCCGTCCGAGAACATGGTGAGGAAGGCGTAGAGCGTGTCACCGGAGCGGATGATGCCCGCCGACTCCTTCTTGTCGAACACCGGCCCGTGGACCCCTGTGTTGAAGTCGATCGGGTAGGTCCGTCCTGCCTCGTACGTCTTGCCGAAGCGCACGTACCCGACCTCGGTCGGCAGCCACCCGTTCGGGAGCGGGTCGCCGATCTGGTCGGCGAACAGCGTCCACGTGACGCCGTTCTCGGTGGAGACGTACAGGTTCTGCCGGCTCAGCGCCGGCACGAGACGGCCGGAGGGATAGCCCTGCAGACTGCTGCTCCCGGCCCTGACGGTGCCGATGGGCGAGAACGAGGCGGTCTTGCCGGGGGCGAGGGAGCCCATGCCCGCGTCGATCCGCGCCAGTTCACCCGCCTTCGCGTGCTTGGTGTAGCCGTCCGCGAGGCGGTTGACCGCACCGCCGTAGACCAGCGCGTACTGGGTGTTGTCGCCGCTCACGAAGTCGGCGTCCCAGACCTGGGTGAGGGTGCCGTCGGTGATCTCGGGTCCGAGGTGCGCGGAGCGGAAGTTCTCGTACGAGGCCAGCTGCCAGGCGAACCGGTTGTCGCGGTAGCCCATCTTGACGCCGTACGACATGAAGGCCTGGGTCGCGGTGGCCCCGCTGTCGGGGACCGTGATGTCCACCGGCTTGGCGGTGCGGGCGTCCAGGGTGACCGTGGAGCCCTTGTCAGTCACCACGAGCTTCGGCTGGACGATCCAGTCGATGCCCTTCGAGAGGTCGGCACGGTCCGCGATGATCATCGACTGGACGGTGTACGTGCCGGGCGGCAGGCGCAGCGTGGTCGAGTCGCTCTTCTCGTCGACCGCGAACTCGGGGACGGTGTCGTAGTTCTCGCTGAGCTTGGTGACGTACGTCTGGAAGTACCCGGCTGCCTGGCCGTCGCGGCCCAGGTGCTTCAACTCCACCGGATACGAGGCGATTTCACGGTTGACCGTGAACGCGCTGCGCACGCTCTGCTCTCCGCCGGTCGCGACGACCGCGCCGCTGTACTGCCCGTCGGGCGCCGCCACCTTGGTGTCCGCGGTGACGGTGGCCTCGGCGGTGCCGCCCGCGGGGACGGTGAGCTGCGCCGGGCTGACCTCGAACATGCCCTCGGGCGCGGCCGCGCCGCCTGGGCCCTTGCCGCTCGCGGTCAGGTCGAGGGTCACGTCGGCCTCGGACTCGTTCTTGTACGTGAGGGTCTTCGTGATCGGCTCGTCGTCCTCGTGCGGGTAGGCCGCCGTGCCGAGGTCGAGCGAGACCGGTGTCGCGTGCACACTCTGGCCGAGCGCCTTGTCGGGCTGGATACGGCCCGAGCCCTGCTCGAACGCGGTGTAGCCGACGTCCTTGGTGGACGCGGTCAGCACGCCCTTGAGCTCAGCGGCCTTCCACTGCGGGTGCTGCTGCTTGAGCAGCGCGGCGGCGCCCGCGACGTGCGGGGTGGCCATCGACGTACCCGAAATGGTCATGTAGCCCGGCGGGTTCTCGCCCACCTCGGCCGCGATGGAGTTGCCGGGAGCGGAGGCGGCGGTGATGTCGACGCCGGGGGCGGAGACGTCCGGCTTGATGCCGGCGTCGCCGACCAGCGGGCCGCGGCTGGAGAAGTCCGCGAGCTTGTCGCTCTTGTCCACGGCCGCGACGGTGAGCGCGCCCTCGGCGGCGCCCGGGGAGCCGACGGTCTTCGCACCGGGGCCCTCGTTGCCGGCCGCGATGGCGAAAAGCACGCCCTGCGCGGTGTACGTGTTGACGGCCTCTTCCAGCGGGTCGACGCCGGGGCTGTCCTCGCCGCCGAGGCTCATGTTGACGATGTCGGCGCCCTCGCCGGCCGCCCACTCGATGGCCTCGATGATGTCGGACTCGCTGCCGCTGCCGGAGTCGTTGAGCACCTTGCCGTCGATCAGCTGGGCACCGGGCGCGACGCCCTTGTACTTGACGCCCTTGCCCGCGATGGTCGAGGCGACGTGGGTGCCGTGGCCCTGGCGGTCCTTGGCGTCCGCGGACGTGGAGAAGTTCTTCTCCACGATCTGCTGACCGACCAGCTCCTGGTGGGTCTCGTCCACACCGGTGTCGAGGACGGCGACCTTCACACCCTTGCCGTCGTAGCCGGCGGCCCAGGCCTTGTCGGCGCCGATCTGCGGGACGGAGACGTCGAGTCGGGCCTTGACGGTGCCGTCCAGCCAGACCTTGTCGACACCGGAGGCGGCGGAGCGGCTGACACCGTTGTCAGTCAGCGCGTTCCAGAGCTGAGGCAGATCCTCGGCCGGGGTGGTGACGGCCTCGGCGTTGAGGGACTTCAGGGTGCGGCGCACCTTGGTGGCGCCCGCCTCGTCGACCTGGGTGCGGGCCGCGGAGGCGGCGCCTTTGTAGCCGATGATGACCTTGAGGCCGTTCTTGTATGCCTCGCGGGAGGTCTTCGTCGCCAGGGCGGTGGCGTCGAACAGCCGCTTGTCAAGCCTGCCTTCGGATATCAGGCGCTGCGCGTCCAGCGGCACGGCGTACTCGTGCCTGCCGTCGCTGCGCACGGACACCGGGATGCCCTCGCGGCCCTTCGCCGGATGGATCCCGGTGATCCGGCCGTCGGTCACCTCGACCATGTCGCCGGTGATCAGCTGTACGCGGTGGGGGGTTGATGCCTTGTCGGCCCGCGGGACGGCCGGGGTACCGGCTGCTCCCGCCGACGGGGCGGCTCCTGCTGTCATCGCCAAGACCGCGGTGGCGGCCAAGGCGACGAGGCCTGGTCTTCTCGCCTGGCTTCGCACGTGAATCCTTCATGGGTCGGGTCGCCGCTTGGCGAAGCCCCCCGACCGTCGTGCAGTGTCCTGGCCAGATGCACCGCCGGCGACAACCGGCGCCTACGCGCCAGAAGTTGCTTGCGCGGCGCAGTATTCAGGCGGTTCCAGGGCTGATCAATAGGCCGTCGGTTCGCGGTATACCGTAAGCCCCCGTATGCCGGAAAGGCCTTCCCCTCTTCTTGGTATACCGCTACGGGGCGCTCCGGACAGGGCGCGCGGGGTGACGGCCGGAAGTGCCTGCCGCTGACAGATGGGGACGGCGCCCATGCCGATGCGGGGTGCGCTTACGAGGGACGCTTACGAGGGACGCTTACGAGGTGCGCTTATACGGGCCTGAACTCACCCCGGACCAGGGCATACAAGGCGGCGCTTTACGCCCCACGTACTTCTGTTACACAACCGAGGGCCAGCCGTGCGGCCACCGAAGGCTCGCTCGCGAATCCCCGTTACACCGCCTCCGTAGCTTCGTAGATGGAACAGCGAGAGATCGGGTTCCACTTCGGAGCACATTCGGGGATTTGAACGGAGGCGGTTGGAATGGCGCACGGCGAGGTGCTCGAGTTCGAAGAGTACGTACGGACCCGGCAGGACGCCCTGCTGCGCAGCGCCCGCCGCCTGGTGCCCGACCCGCTCGACGCACAGGACCTGCTGCAGACCGCGCTGGTCCGCACGTTCCACCGCTGGGACGGCATAGCCGACAAGCGGCTCGCGGACGCCTATCTGCGCCGCGTCATGATCAACACTCGTACGGAGTGGTGGCGCGCCCGCCGTATCGAGGAAGTGCCGACTGAGCAGCTGCCCGACACCGGCATGGACGACTCCACCGAGCAGCACGCCGACCGCGCGCTCCTGATGGACGTCCTGAAGGTGCTCGCCCCGAAGCAGCGCAGCGTGGTCGTGCTGCGACACTGGGAGCAGATGTCCACCGAGGAGACCGCGGAGGCGCTCGGCATGTCCGCCGGCACCGTCAAGAGCACCCTGCACCGCGCGCTCGCCCGACTGCGCCAGGAACTGGAGAGCCGTGATCTCGACGGACGGTTCCTGGAGCGTGAGGAGCAGGAGCGTTGCGCGGCCTAGAGCGTGGCAGGCGCCCGGCGAGGACAGGGACGGCCTCGTTCGGACGCACGCGGACGGCGGGGAGCACGGCAGCGGCCGGGCTCGCCGCCCTCGCCCTTTGTGGGGTGGCCCTGACGGCCTGTGGCACCGGCGGCGCCGGCACCCGTGACGAGGGGGCCGCCCAGGTGGGCGAGCGCCCTCCGACGCCCACCGCGTCACCGTCGCCGTCACCGACCACGAAGCGCCTGAAGACCGCGGAGGTGGTCGCCCTGATCAAGGACGACCCGGCGGTCAGCGCCCTGGTACGGGCGGATCTGAAGCCCTGCTTCAAGGACACGTATCCCGTCGATGTCTCCTACGGCAACCTGACCGGGGGATCGTCCGACGACCTCGTGGTCAATGTGATGACCTGCGCCGACGGCATCGGCGTGGGCAGTTACGTGTATCGCGCGGACGGCAAGAAGTACCAGAATGTCTTCAAGGCCGAGGAACCCCCGGTATACGGCGAAAATCTCCGCGGAGAGCTGGTCATCAACCAGCAGTTGTACGACAAGGGCGATCCGGTGGCCTTCCCCTCCAGCGAGGAGGTCATCACGTATCGCTGGCAGGGAAACCGGTTCCAGGAAACGGGCCGGGTGCACAACGACTACAGCAGCGCGGTGAGCGGTCCGGACGCCGAGGCCGCGCCCGAGGAGAACTGAGAGCAGGCGATGGCCGATCAGAGCAAGACGCGTGTGCTGTTCGTCGAGGATGACGACGTCATCCGCGAGGCCACACAGCTCGCCCTCGAGCGCGACGGCTTCCAGGTCACCGCCATGCCCGACGGGCTCTCCGGCCTGGAGGCCTTCCGGGCCGAGCGGCCCGATATCGCCCTGCTCGACGTGATGGTGCCCGGCCTCGACGGGGTCTCGCTGTGCCGCCGTATCCGCGACGAGTCGACCGTGCCCGTGATCATGCTGTCCGCGCGCGCCGACTCCATCGACGTGGTCCTGGGCCTCGAAGCGGGCGCCGACGACTACGTCACCAAGCCCTTCGACGGCGCCGTCCTGGTCGCCCGGATCCGCGCCGTCCTGCGCCGCTTCGGGCACGCGGGCGGTCCGGGGTCCGCCGGCGACGAGGAGGCCCTCTCGGCGAGCACCGGCGTCCTCACCTTCGGCGATCTGGAGATCGACACCGAGGGCATGGAGGTCCGCAAGTCCGGCGAGACGGTCGCCCTGACGCCCACCGAGATGCGACTGCTCCTGGAGTTCTCGCACGCTCCCGGCACCGTCCTGTCCCGCGACAAGCTCCTGGAGCGCGTTTGGGACTACGGCTGGGGCGGCGACACCCGCGTCGTCGACGTCCACGTCCAGCGGCTGCGTACGAAGATCGGCCAGGACCGCATCGAGACGGTCCGCGGCTTCGGTTACAAGCTCAAGGGATGAACCGTACGGGGGACCCGAGGACGGCACGCGGACGTGCTCCGGGGACGAGCCGCATCCCTGCCGCCGGCTCGGCACGCGGCGGCCGCCTCACCGCGCTGACCTCGCGCCTGCGGCACGGTCTGCGCACCGGCCTGCGCTGGAAGCTGAGCGTGGCGATCGCCCTGGTCGGCGCGCTGGTCGCGATCACGCTCAGCCTGGTCGTGCACAACGCGGCCAAGGTCTCGATGCTGGACAGCGCGCGCGATGTGCAGGACGAGCGGATCGTGTTCGCGCAGCGGATCTACGAGACGACCAAGCGCACCCAGTTCAACACCCGGCTCGACGACCCCGAGCTGCCCAGCGAGCTGAAGGCGAAGGCGGCACAGGGCCGGCGCGCCACCTACGTGCAGGACAACGGGGACGGCCCGCCCGACATCTGGGCCGCGACGCCCGTGGGCGACGGGCACGTCCTGTCCCTGCACAGCAAGTTCACCGACCGCAGCGCGAGCATCATGAGCGACCTCGACCAGGCCTTGGTGATCGGCTCGATCGCGGTGGTCGTGGCCGGCAGCGCACTCGGTGTCGTGATCGGCGGCCAGTTCTCGCGCCGCCTGCGCAAGGCGGCGACCGCGGCGAACAAGGTGGCCCAGGGCCAGACCGAGGTCCGCGTACGGGAGGCCATCGGCGGGGTCGTACGCGACGAGACGGACGATCTGGCCAGCGCGGTGGACGCGATGGCCGATGCACTCAAGCAGCGGTACGAGGCCGAGCGCCGCGTCACCGCCGATATCGCCCATGAGCTGCGCACCCCGGTGACGGGCCTGCTCACAGCGGCCGAGCTGCTGCCGCCGGGCCGCCCCAGCGAGCTGGTCAAGGACCGCGCCCAGGCGCTGCGCACCCTGGTCGAGGACGTCCTCGAGGTGGCGCGCCTGGACGGCGCCTCGGAGCGCGCGGAGCTGCAGGACCTGCTGCTCGGCGAGTTCGTACGGCGGCGGGTGGGCACCGCCTTCCCCGAGGTGACGGTGCAGGTGCTGCACGAGTCGGAGGTCACCACGGACCCCCGCCGCCTCGAGCGGATCATCGGCAATCTCCTCGCCAATGCCGCCAAGCACGGCAAGCCGCCGATCGAGGTCTTCGTCGAGGGCCGGGTGATCCGGGTACGCGACCACGGCACCGGCTTTCCGCCGGAGCTGCTCGCGGACGGCCCGAGCCGCTTCCGTACGGGCAGCAGCGACCGCGCGGGACACGGCCACGGCCTCGGTCTGACCATCGCGGCGGGCCAGGCCCGGGTGCTCGGCGCCCGGCTCACGTTCCGCAACGTGGGCGCGGAGGAGGGCCCCGTGGAAGGCGCGGTGGCGGTGCTGTGGCTGCCGGAGCACGCGCCGACGAGCACGGGGAGCTTTCCGATCCTGCAGCTGCCGCCGCAGAAGTAGTCCGCGGCCGCGGCCCGAACCCCGCAGCCGCGGTCCGAATCCCGCGGCAGCAGCCCTCCGCGGTGACCCAGGTCTCAACCGCTCCCGCCCCTCCGTGACATGACGCACAGGCGATTTGTCCGGTACTACCCGGAATAGTTGTACGCCGGGACGTCCGGCTCGGGACTTTCACCCTGCGACCTCGGGACCTTTTGTCCCATTTGCCCAGGACGGCTTGGGGACCTCGGGAATCTCGCCTCAGCCGCCCCCGCGAAGTGCGCCTAAACCTCCGTACCGGAAAGTTTGGGAAGAAATCCGGCGAACTCGCGCGCCGGCCTTCGCGAGGCGTCAAGGGTCGAGCAGCCTCCGTCTGGTTTACGAGGTTGCGTAGTAGATGGGCGGTTTGGGCGGGAGCGTCCCGTCGGGTTACCAAGGGATGGCCACCCCGGCCGTGCGGTCCTCATCGAGGCCTTCGCGACCGGGTCCGTTCATGTCAGGCCAGGCTCCCGTCCCCGAGTGAGCCGACGCCCCCTGGAGGAATCGCGAATGTCGAAGCGCGCCAAGTCCCACATAACCCGCCCCCTGCTCACCCGTACCCGGGTCACCGCTGCCGCCGTGACCGCGGGCCTCGCAGCCACCACGCTGCTCGGAGCAGGGGTCGCCATGGCAGCGGACGAGGCGGCCGGCGACGCGCTGCAGGATGTGACCACCACCCAGGTGGAGAGCGTGCAGGCGCAGGCCGCCGCTCAGGCGAAGTCCGCCACCACCACCCAGCAGGCCGCGGCCAAGAAGGCCGCCGGCTGGGAGGACCCGGTCGAGAAGTACACGCTGTCCGCCAGCTTCGGCATGGGCGGCGGCATGTGGGCCCACAAGCACTCCGGCCAGGACTTCGCGGTGCCGATCGGCACGCCGGTCGAATCCGTGCACGCCGGTACGGTCGTCAAGGCGGGACCGAACGGCGCCGGTGACGGTCCCGCGTACGGCAACGCCGTCGTGATCAAGCACGACAACGGCAAGTACTCGCAGTACGCGCACCTGTCCAAGGTCCAGGTCCGCGTCGGCCAGCACGTGAACACCGGCCAGCAGATCGCCCTGTCCGGCAACACCGGCAACTCCAGCGGCCCGCACCTGCACTTCGAGATCCGTACGACGCCGAACTACGGTTCCGCGATCAACCCGGTCAACTACCTGCGCTCGCTGGGCGTCACGGTCTGACGCACCCGCGCTCTACTTCTTGCCCTGCCCCGCGTGGGCCTGGGTGACGAGATCGACGGCGACCTCGAGGACAGCAGCACGCTTCTCCTCGGGGTCGCCTTCTGCGTCCTGGAGGTGGAAGTTGCCGGCGTGCATCGTGATCAGCGCGCTGATGCAGCGCACCTGGTCGGCCAGCGGCGCATCGGGCTCCTTGAGGATGCCCATCAGCTCGAAGATGCGGTCCTTGAACATCTCTCCGATGCTCAGCTCCCGTACCGTCGCCTGGTTCTCCTGCATGAAGCGGAAGATCGGGCCCGCGTCCATCACGATCCCGCTGTAGCGGCTGAGGACTTCCTTCTTGGTCTCCAGACCGTGCGGCTGACCCTCGGCCCACTCCACCAGCTCCTTGATGGGCCGCGTGCGGTCCTCGAAGACGCTGATCAGGATGTCTTCCTTGGTCTTGAAGTGGTAGTAGAGCGCCGCCTTGGTCACGTCCAGGCGCTCGGCGATCTCGCGCAGCGAGGTCTTCTCGTACCCCTGCTCGGCGAAGAGCTCCAGCGCGACGTCCTGAATCCGCTTACGGGTGTCGCCCCTGCGGGGCCCCCGCGTACTGCTGGTCATGGCTCTCTCCTGCCTCCCCAGGGGCTACGAGGCCCTAGGTCCAAGGGTGGATCCAAACTTACTTGACGCCCGGCTAGTTTCCCAGCTACCTTCCCACTGTAACGAACTAGCCGGGCGGCAAGTAAGTGCCAGGATCCAGGGAGATGGTCGGGATGGCGGATCGGACGGCGGGGATATCCCCGCAGGACGTGGCGGAGAAAGAACCTCAGCAGCGCAGCGTGCGCGTCGTGCTCGGCGCCCTGATGCTCGCCATGCTGCTCGCGATGCTGGACAACATGATCATCGGCACCGCGATGCCGACGATCGTCGGTGAGCTCGGCGGCCTCGAGCACCTGTCGTGGGTGGTCACCGCCTACACGCTCGCCACCGCCGCCTCCACCCCGATCTGGGGCAAGCTCGGCGACATGTACGGGCGCAAGGGCACGTTCCTCACGTCCATCGTGATCTTCCTGATCGGCTCCGGGCTCTCCGGAATGGCCCAGGACATGGGCCAGCTGATCGGCTTCCGCGCCGTCCAGGGTCTGGGTGCCGGCGGTCTGATGGTCGGCGTCATGGCGATCATCGGCGATCTGATTCCGCCGCGTGAGCGCGGCAAGTACCAGGGCATGATGGCCGGCGTGATGGCGCTCGCCATGATCGGCGGACCGCTGGTCGGCGGTGTGATCACCGACCACCTCGGCTGGCGCTGGTCCTTCTACATCAACCTGCCGCTCGGCATCATCGCGCTCGCCGCCGTGACGGCCGTACTGCACCTGCCGAAGAAGCGCTCCAAGGCGCGCATCGACTACCTCGGCGCCGGCCTCCTGACCGTCGGCATCACGGCGATCGTGCTGGTCACGACCTGGGGCGGTACGGAGTACGCCTGGGGCTCGACGGAGATCATCGGCCTCGCCGCGCTCGGCGTCGTCTCGCTCGCGGCCTTCATCAAGTGGCAGACGAAGGCAGCCGAGCCGATCCTCCCCCTGCACATCTTCCGCAGCCGCAACTTCTCCCTGATGGCCGTCATCGGCTTCCTGGTCGGCTTCGTGATGTTCGGCGCGACGCTCTTCCTGCCGCTCTACCAGCAGTCCGTCCAGGGCGCCTCGGCCACCAACTCCGGGCTGCTGCTCCTGCCGATGCTGCTCTCGATGATGGTCGTCTCACTGGTCGTCGGCCGGATCACCACCAACACCGGCAAGTACAAGGCGTTCCCGATCATCGGCGGCGCTCTGATGATCGTCGGCATGTTCCTGCTGTCGACGATGGACGTCGGCACCTCGCAGCTCACGTCCGGGATCTACATGGCGGTGCTCGGCGCCGGTATGGGCTTCCTGATGCAGATCACGATGCTCGTCGCGCAGAACAGCGTCGAGCTCAAGGACATGGGCGTCGCCTCCTCCTCGGCCACCCTGTTCCGTACGCTCGGCAGCTCCTTCGGTGTGGCCATCATGGGCGCCCTGTTCAACAACCGGGTGCTGCACGAGATGACGGCGCGCGGCGCCGAGGGCATGCAGAACGCCCAGCTCACCCCGGCCCAGCTGAAGGGCCTGCCCACCCAGGCCCGTGAGGCCTATGAGTTCGCGGTCTCCTCCGGCACCCACGTCGCCTTCCTGCTCGGCGCCGGCATCACGGTGATCGCGCTGATCGCGGCCTTCTTCGTCAAGGAGATCCCGCTCAAGGGGGCGGGCCCCAAGCCGGCCGAGGCATCCAAGGAGGGTGGGGACGCTCCTCGGGACAAGGTGACGGCCGTAGCGGAGACCGTCTGACCTTTGGCCCAGCCCGGCCCCCGCAGCCCCCCGTGGGCCCCGGGCGCCCGGGGGGGCGCGCCGGGGGGGCTCCCTGCCCCCCCCCCCCGG
>NZ_JAEIMH010000078.1:29737-42943 GCF_016464295.1 Streptomyces sp. N35
CCCCCGGTGACCCCTGGTCGCCGGGGGCTTCGCGCTGCGTGCTCTCCTTGCCCCAACTCCCGGTCGCCACAGGCGCGTTGTCCGTACGCTCGGACCATGGTCGATCCCGGAACAGTATGGGTCCGTGTCGCATCGAGCCTCGTCGCGCCTCTGGTCCGCAGACTCTTCACACAGCCGGGGCCGGGTGCGGGTCTTACCGAAAGGCCGGTACGGGTGTCGGCACTGGTCAGCTTCAAGGGGGAGCAGCGCACGCTGGGCCCCAAGGAAATGAAGCGTCTCGTACGGGAGTTGGTACGGCGCACGGGCGAGAGGCACGTCCCGGGCGAGCTCGATGCGGTCGCCGACGCCCTCGAACGCACGCTGTGCGGGTTGGGGGACCTGGACCTCGATGACGTACAGGCCGTAGCTCTCGGCCATCAGGCCCTGGCCCGGCGCCTGCACGACGCGGCGGGCGGTGACCAGCTCGTCAGGTGGCTCAGCCAGGCCGCGGAGGACCTCTATGCGCGGCTCCTGGACAGCGCTTGCCTCCATATCCTGCACTTCTTCACCCAACGCTCCCCGTTCGTCGCCCGCACGCTGGTGGAGCACAGCAGGCAGCTGCGGGACCTGATCGAGCGCACCGACGTCCTCATCGAGCGCCTCGGCTCCCAGTCCGCGGCCGACGCGGGCTTCGAGGAGCGGTACGCGGCCCACATCGCCAAGAAGCACAGCAGCCTCACGATCTTCGGTGTCGACCTCACCGAGAGCCGCCAATGGCCGTTGGACACCGCCTACTTGAGCCTTCGGGCCACTCGCGAGCCAGCCTTCGCGACCATGGACGGCGCCGAAGCCCTCATGGGCGAGTGGACCCCGTCCGTCGCCCAACCCGCCGAACAGGCCCTGTCCGGCCACACCCGGATCCTGCTGCGCGGACACGCCGGCTCCGGCAAGACGACGCTCGTCCAGTGGCTCGCGGTGACCACGGCCCACCAGGACCGGCTCACCGGCGAACTCGCCCACCTCATCGGCCGCGTGCCGTTCGTCCTGCCGCTGCGCACCCTCACCCGCAAGGGCGCGGACCTGCCGCCGCCCGCCGACTTCCTGCGGGCCGTCAACTCCCCGCTCACCGGCGCCCAGCCGACGGGCTGGGCGGACCGCGTGCTGGCGGCCGGCCGCGGTCTGCTTCTGATCGACGGCATGGACGAAGTCCCCGAGCAGGAACGCGTCCGCGCCCACGGCTGGCTCACCGACCTGCTCTCCGCGTACCCCGACAACCTGTGCCTCGTGACCTCCCGCCCTTCCGCCGTACGCGAGGACTGGCTCGGCGCCGAGGACTTCACCGAGCTGACGCTCGCCCCGATGGGCCGCGAGAACCTCGCCGTCTTCGTCGACCGCTGGCACCAGGCGGCCGGTGCGGATCCAGCGCTCGGCACGGCCCTCCTGGATGCGATCCGTACCAAGCAGGACCTGGGCCGTCTCTCCACCAACCCCCTGATGTGCGCGCTGATCTGCGCCCTGCACCGCGAACGCCGGGGCTTCCTGCCCCGCGGCCGCAAGGCCCTCTACGACGCCGCGCTCTCCATGCTCCTGGAACGCCGGGACCGCGAACGCGATATGGCAGGCACCGGCCTCGAGCTCGACGAGGAATCCCAGACCGAGCTCCTGCAGAAGCTCGCGTACTGGCTGATCCGCAACGGGCGTTCCGAGATGGACAAGACGGACGCGCTCGCCCAGCTGGAGCGCCTGCTGCCTGCCATGCCGTACGTCGCGGAGCAGGGCACCTCGGCCACGGTGCTGCGCCACCTGCTCGACCGCTCGGGCCTGCTGCTCGAACCCTCCGCCGACTCCGTCCAGTTCGTCCACCGCACGTTCCAGGACTACTTGGGCGCACGGGCCGCCGTGGAGGAACGGGACTTCGACCTGCTGCTCGGCCAGGCACACCTGGACCAGTGGGAGGACGTCCTGCGCATGGCCGTCGCCCACGCCCGGCCCGAAGAACGAGCCCGGCTGCTGCGTGGTCTGCTGGAGCGTGGCGACCGGGAACCCGAGCACCGCACCCGCCTCCATCTCCTGGCCATGGCCTGCCTGGAGCATGCAGTGAAGCTGGATCCTCAGGTACGGACGGAGACAGAGGAGCGGGCGGCCCGCCTGATCCCTCCGCATAATTTCTACGAATGCCGGGAGCTGGCCGACCTCGGCCCGATCGTCCTGGAGCTGCTGCCAGGCCCCGCCGAACTGACCGATCCGGCACTCGCCCCGTACGTCGTTCAGACCGCCGGCCTCATCGGCACGGACGCGGCCCTGCCCTGCATGGTGAAGTACCGGGACAGCGACAACCCCGCCGTGCAGCTCCAACTCGCCCAGTTCTGGGCCGCATTCGAGACCGACGCCTATGCCACCGAGATCATCGACCGCCTGCGCTTCAAGCCGGACATTCCGATCATCGTCGGGTCCACGGCCGAACTGACGGCGCTCCGCCGCCTCGGCGGACACGACTATCTGGACTGCGTCGGCGACTTCACCGCGGACGAGCTCGTGGAGCACCTTGCGGACCTGCCCGTACAGCGTCTGCGGCTCGCCGCGAACACAGCCCTGGACAGCCTGGAATTCCTCGGGCACTTTCCCGATCTGCGCACCCTCACGCTCTATAGATGCCCGGCCGTCTCGTCATGGGAGGCGTTGCGCGGACTCCCCTTGGAAAGCCTTTTCGCCGCCCAGACCCCGGTCGTCGACACCAGCCCGTTGCGCACCCTCACGGCGCTGAAGCACGTGACGCTCCGCACCATCACGGCCGCCCGCAATCTGGCCGACCTCTCCCGGGACGCCCCTTTGAAGGGCATCTTCCCGCCCGTCGACATGCCGGACCTCTCCGTACTTCTCGAATTCCCCCGGCTCAACCAGGTGGGCCTGGATCTCGAAACTCCCCTGGGCGCCAAGGACTGGCGCGTGCTGGCGCAACTGCCCGAACTGACTTACCTGACCCTCAACTGCCGCGAACTGCTTTCCCTCGCGTCGAGTGACATCACCCTGGAAAGGGTCACCAACGTCTACATCAGCAGTGAGCGGGATGCCGTGGACACCCGCCCACTGGCCGGGCTGTTCCCCGCCCTGGACACGCTCTCGGTGATCAACGCATCCGAAATCGACTTGGCTCCCCTGGCGGAATGCCTCCGCCTGGAAACAGTGAACGTGACGGACACGCTCAGGGTCGAGGGCGGCGACACCCTCCCCGACCGCATCAGCCTCACCCTCACCCCGCGCCCTGCCCGGCAAAGGTGACGGCACGGCACACCAAAGGGCGGCCCCCGGAACCGAAGTTCCGGGGGCCGCCCTCTTGTACACGCACTCAGGCCGCTTACGCGTCCTTCGTCAGGTTGGGCCCCGACCCACCAGCCGCCGACTCGATCGGCGGCACGTCCGGCAGAGCCGACTTCTCCTCGCCGCGGAAAGTGAACGTCGCCGCGTCACCCTCGCCCTCCGTGTCCACGACCACGATGTGACCGGGGCGCAGCTCACCGAAGAGGATCTTCTCCGACAGACTGTCCTCGACCTCGCGCTGGATCGTGCGACGCAGCGGACGCGCTCCCAGAACCGGGTCGTAACCCTTCTTGGAGAGCAGCTCCTTGGCGGACTGGGAGAGCTCGATGCCCATGTCCCGGTCCTTCAGGCGCTCGTCCACCTTGTCGATCATCAGGTCGACGATCTTGAGGATGTCGGCCTGCGTGAGCTGCGGGAAGACGACGACGTCGTCGACACGGTTGAGGAACTCGGGCCGGAAGTGCTGCTTGAGCTCGTCCGAGACCTTGTTCTTCATGCGCTCGTAGTTCGTCTTCGTGTCGCCCTGCGCCGCGAAGCCAAGGTTGAAGCCCTTGGAGATGTCACGGGTTCCAAGGTTGGTCGTCATGATGATGACCGTGTTCTTGAAGTCCACGACGCGGCCCTGGGAGTCGGTCAGGCGACCGTCCTCCAGGATCTGCAGAAGCGAGTTGAAGATGTCCGGGTGGGCCTTCTCGACCTCGTCGAAGAGCACGACGGAGAACGGCTTGCGGCGGACCTTCTCGGTCAGCTGGCCGCCCTCTTCGTATCCGACATAGCCGGGAGGCGAGCCGAAGAGCCGCGAGACGGTGTGCTTCTCGCTGAACTCCGACATGTCGAGGGAGATCATCGCGTCCTCGTCGCCGAAGAGGAACTCGGCGAGAGCCTTCGAGAGCTCCGTCTTACCGACACCGGACGGACCGGCGAAGATGAACGAACCACCGGGGCGCTTCGGGTCCTTGAGGCCCGCACGCGTACGACGGATCGCCTTGGAGAGCGCCTTGACGGCATCGGTCTGGCCGATGACGCGCTTGTGCAGCTCGTCCTCCATGCGCAGCAGACGCGAGGACTCCTCCTCGGTCAGCTTGAAGACCGGGATGCCGGTGGCGGTCGCGAGGACCTCGGCGATCAGCTCGCCGTCGACCTCGGCGACGACGTCCATGTCGCCGGCCTTCCACTCCTTCTCGCGCTTGGCCTTGGCAGCCAGGAGCTGCTTCTCCTTGTCGCGCAGGGAGGCGGCCTTCTCGAAGTCCTGCGAATCGATCGCGGACTCCTTGTCGCGGCGCACGCCCGCGATCTTCTCGTCGAACTCGCGGAGGTCCGGCGGCGCGGTCATCCGGCGGATACGCATCCGGGAGCCGGCCTCGTCGATCAGGTCGATCGCCTTGTCCGGCAGGAAGCGGTCCGAGATGTACCGGTCGGCCAGCGTGGCCGCCTGGACGAGGGCCTCGTCCGTGATGGACACACGGTGGTGGGCCTCGTACCGGTCGCGCAGACCCTTGAGGATCTCGATCGTGTGCGGCAGCGACGGCTCCGCGACCTGGATCGGCTGGAAGCGGCGCTCGAGGGCCGCGTCCTTCTCCAGGTACTTGCGGTACTCGTCGAGCGTCGTGGCACCGATGGTCTGCAGCTCACCGCGGGCCAGCATCGGCTTGAGGATGCTGGCGGCGTCGATCGCGCCCTCGGCGGCACCCGCACCCACGAGGGTGTGGAGCTCGTCGATGAACAGGATGATGTCGCCGCGGGTGCGGATCTCCTTGAGGACCTTCTTCAGGCGCTCCTCGAAGTCACCGCGGTAGCGGGAACCGGCGACGAGCGCACCGAGGTCGAGGGTGTAGAGGTGCTTGTCCTTGAGGGTCTCGGGCACCTCGCCCTTGACGATGGCCTGGGCGAGGCCCTCGACGACGGCGGTCTTGCCGACGCCGGGCTCACCGATCAGGACCGGGTTGTTCTTGGTACGGCGCGACAGGACCTGCATGACGCGCTCGATCTCCTTCTCGCGCCCGATGACCGGGTCGAGCTTGGATTCGCGAGCGGCCTGCGTGAGGTTGCGGCCGAACTGGTCCAGGACGAGGGACGTCGAGGGCGTGCCCTCGGCGGGGCCGCCGGCGGTGGCGGTCTCCTTGCCCTGGTAACCGGAGAGCAGCTGGATGACCTGCTGCCGCACCCGGTTGAGGTCTGCACCCAGCTTGACCAGGACCTGGGCGGCGACGCCCTCGCCCTCACGGATCAGGCCGAGCAGGATGTGCTCCGTGCCGATGTAGTTGTGGCCCAGCTGAAGGGCCTCGCGGAGCGAGAGCTCCAGGACCTTCTTGGCACGGGGGGTGAAGGGGATGTGGCCGGACGGAGCCTGCTGGCCCTGACCGATGATCTCCTCAACCTGCTGGCGGACCGCCTCAAGCGAAATGCCGAGGCTCTCCAGGGCCTTTGCGGCGACACCCTCGCCCTCGTGGATCAAGCCCAGGAGGATGTGCTCGGTGCCGATGTAGTTGTGGTTGAGCATCCGGGCTTCTTCCTGAGCCAGGACGACAACCCGCCGCGCGCGGTCGGTGAACCTCTCGAACATCGTTAATCGCTCCTCAGAGCGGTCAGGCAGTTAGGGGTCGGTCCCCTCCCTGTCCTTCCGCAGCTTAGTCCCGCAAGCGGGGACCGCTCATTCCAACTGCCGACACCCGGCCCAGAACCTCGGGGGCTTTTCTGCCCCGAGAGCCGACAACTGCTCCAACCCGATGGTGCGAGACGATGTTCCCGCAGGCCAGGCAGTTACCCCTTTCACCGGTACGCCGATGGCGAACGGGAGACGGACCTGCGGTGCGTGTCGCCCCTCCTCACTAGGAATGTCTTACCCGCAGGCACTGACACTCCATGCGGCGCACCCCGGTTCCCTCCGCTACGGGCGAACACCCTTGCGCCCCCGCAAGGGCCTTGACGACCCCACCGAGGGAACCTTCCGTACACGACGTGGAACGCTGCGTAACCCTGGATGGTTCCCGGGAGTTGCTCCTGGCATGGTCCCCAGCACGGCGACTCCGCGCGTCCCGCTCCCCCGCCGCCCCCTCATGGGCAGCCGCATTCAGCGGTGGTACGAGGAGGAGCTGGGCTGGGCCGTCGTGCCCGGGGCGCAGGTGCGGCTGCGCACGGGGCTGCGGTTCGACGTACTGGAGCTGCCGGCCGCGGCCGGCCACGCGGTGTGCGGGCGACTGGGAGCGCGGGGCACGGGGCCGGTGGCACTCCAGGGGGACACCCCGCGGTTCCTGGTCGCCCCGGGCAGCGCGGGGGGGCTGCCCGGGCTGCCCTCGACTGGCTGGAGTGGGGTGCGCTGGCCCTCGATCTGCGGGCCGTGGGCGCGGGCGGAGCGATCGACGCGCCGCTGCCGCCCGGACTTCCGGGCCCGCGGGGAGCCGCCGTATGGCTGCGGCCCCCCGAGCCGGGATGCGAGGTGGAGCCGACACTGCCGGCCCTCACCACCCTCGGGGGCAGCGCGGACGCGGGCCCCGATCTCGTACGCCTCGTGGACGCGGCGGCGACTCAGTGCCACCGGGCCCGGCTGCTGAGCGCGACTCAGCCGTTGGCCTTCTGGTAGGCCTCGCGGATCTCCTGGGGAACGCGGCCGCGCGGCTTGACGTCGTGGCCGTTCTCCTTCGCCCACGCGCGGATCGCGGCGGTGTCCTCGCTGCCGCCCGTCGCGGCGCGCGCCTTGCCGCGCGCACCCGAGGCCCGGCCACCGGTGCGACGGCCACCCTGCACGAACGGTGCGAGGGCGTCGCGGAGCTTGTCCGCGTTGGCGGTGGTGAGGTCGATCTCGTACGTCTTGCCGTCCAGCGCGAACGTCACGGTCTCGTCGGCCTCGCCGCCGTCGAGGTCGTCGACAAGAAGGACCTGAACCTTCTGTGCCACCGGATTTCCTTTCATCGATAACTGCATTTGGAGTACGCCGGAAAGCAAACCGCTTTTGCCGGGAAAACACAAACCCCCGGGAGAACGCGAGGGCTCAAGAGCCCTAGAAACATGCGCGTTTCGGACATAGCAGCCGCTTCAAGTGCGGCCGTGGGAACACTGCTCAGTTACCGCGCCCGAAAAACCTCGGGCCGTCGATCACAGGTGCAGAAGCATCCGGCTGTTGCCCAAGGTGTTCGGTTTCACTCGTTCGAGACCGAGGAACTCCGCGACACCTTCGTCCGCGGACTGCAGCAGCTCGCTGTACACATCACCGTCGACCGGAGTCTCGCCGATCTCCACGAAACCGTGCTTCGCGAAGAAGTCGACTTCGAAGGTGAGACAGAAAACCCGGCGCACTCCGAGCCAGCGCGCGGTCTGCAGCAACTTCGCGAGGAGTTGATGCCCCACTCCCGCGCCCTTGACGTCACCGTTCACCGCGAGGGTGCGGACTTCCGCGAGGTCTTCCCACATCACATGCAGGGCGCCGCAGCCGACGACCTTCGCGTTGTCATCACGTTCTGCCACCCAGAACTCCTGGATGTCCTCATAAAGCGTCACCGTCGCTTTGTCGAGGAGGATGCCGCGGCGTACGTAGGAGTCGAGGAGCTCACGCACTGCGGGGACATCGGCGGTACGGGCACGGCGGATCGTGACGGCTTTCGCCGGCGCCTGCCGTTCGGGAAGTGCAGCGGACATGTCCGGACGCTATCGCCCTTGACCGCCTTCACCGGACGGGGGGTTGTCCGGCCCCGCCACCATGCGCACCGCATCGCTGAGCGCTTCGCGCTGCTCCGGCGACATCATGCCGAAGAAGGCGACGAGTGCGGCCGCGGGGTTGTCGCTTCGGGACCAGGCTTCGTTCATCAGAGCCGCCGCGTAGGCGGCCCGTGTGGAGACCGCCTCATATCGATAGGCGCGGCCTTCCGCTTCTCTGCGGACCCAGCCCTTCTGATGGAGATTGTCCAAAACGGTCATCACGGTTGTGTACGCGATGGACCGTTCCTGCTGAAGATCTTCCAGAACCTCTCGAACGGTCACCGGGCGGTTCCACTTCCACACCCGCGTCATGACCGCGTCTTCGAGTTCTCCCAGGGGGCGAGGCACATCAGCACAATAGTGGGAGATACCCGTTATGGCCTGCCCATCGGGCACAAAAAGGGCGTACGGCTCGACGAGTATTTCCGAGCCGTACGCGAAGCCGTACGCGAAAGGGGTGCGGTGCTCAGGCCTTCGGGGCCCCGGGCACGGGCGAAGCCGTCTGACGGGCGGCCTCGGCGCGGGCGAGGGCCGCGTCCACGGCGGCGTCCTCCTTGGCCTTCTTGTCGCCGCCCTGGGTCTTCACGATCGTCCTGATGACAGCACCGAAGAAGACGGCCATCACTACGGGGGGCAGGAGCGCGGAGACGTAGTCCATGCCCCCAGCGTAGCCAGGAGGATGAGGAGTGTCGGCCGGGGGCCCGGTTTATCAGCCCGCCGCGCGCTTCTGCGGCGAGGGATCGGGTGCCGGGCGGCGCTTGGGCGGGAACACCTCGGCCGGGGTGGGCACCGGGCGCGGGGGTGCGGGGCGCTGCGGCTGCGGACGGTTCGGCCGGCTCGCGGGCTCGTCGGCCGCGCGCCCGCCGGGCAGGGCGAGCAGATGGGTGCGGGAGACCGGGACCGTACGGCCGGAGAGCTTGGCGCGTACGGAGGCCTCCGCGAGCGTGCGGCAGCGGTCGAGGAGCGCGGCCGCGGCCGGGTTGCCGCGCAGCGCGCGCAGCGCGGCGAGGTCGTCGGGGACGGGACGGTACCCGGCGGCCAGGGCGTCCGCGAGGAGTTCGAGGTAGCCGGTGGTGGAGCCGGGGAGCGCCTGGCGGTACCGGCCCAGATCGGCAAGGAGGAAGGCACGCAGCCGCTCCGACTCGCGTACCGCTTCGTCGAGGCTCTCCGCGAGACGCAGGCAGTCCTGCGCCTCGGAGGTGCCGGCGTGGTCGGTCTTCAGGGCGATGGCGAGGGCGCCTCGGAGCACACGCAGCTCGTCTGCGCTGAACGCCATGCCGCCGCGGGATCCGTATGGCGTGGGCATGGGCCGACGATACGCACTAATCCGACAAAAAAGGTTTATGGGTTCTTTGGTGGGCGCGTTGCTGTTCCGCGCGCCCACCGGTGTCGCCGCGCCCACCGGTGTCGCCGACCGCGTGAGTCTGCGGCGACGTCAGCTGCGCGACACGTTCCGCTCGTAGACGAGGCGCAGGCCGATCAGGGTGAGCCAGGGCTCGTGCTCGTCGATCACCGCGGAGTCGGCGAGCACCAGAGGGGCGAGGCCGCCGGTGGCGATGACCGTGACGTCGTCCGGGTCCTCGGAGAGTTCCTTGGCCATCCGGTGGACCAGGCCGTCGACCTGCCCCGCGAAGCCGTAGAGGATGCCGGACTGCATGGCCTCGACGGTGTTCTTGCCGATGACGTTGCGCGGGCGGTTGAGCTCGATCTTGCGAAGCTGGGCGGCCTTCACGCCGAGAGCCTCGACCGAGATCTCGATGCCGGGGGCGATCACACCGCCGACGTACTCGCCGCGTGCGCTGACCGCGTCGAAGGTGGTCGCGGTGCCGAAGTCGACGACGATCGCCGGGCCGCCGTACAGCTCGTTGGCCGCCACCGCGTTGATGATGCGGTCGGCGCCGACCTCCTTCGGGTTGTCGAAGAGGATCGGGACGCCCGTCTTCACGCCCGGCTCGACGAGTACGGCCGGTACGTCGCCGTAGTGGCGGCGGGTGACCTCGCGCAGCTCGTGCAGGACGGACGGGACCGTGGAGCAGATCGCGATGCCGTCGATACCGTCGCCGAGCTCCTCGCCGAGCAGCGGGTGCATGCCCATCAACCCGTTGAGGAGTACGGCGAGTTCGTCGGCGGTGCGGCGGGCGTCGGTGGAGATGCGCCAGTGCTCGACGATCTCCTCGCCGTCGAAGAGGCCGAGGACCGTGTGCGTATTTCCTACGTCGATCGTCAGAAGCATGCCTTACACCGCTTCGCGCAGGTCGAGGCCGATGTCCAGGATCGGCGAGGAATGGGTGAGGCCGCCCACGGCCAGGTAGTCGACGCCGGTCTCCGCGTAGGCGCGGGCGGTGTCGAGGGTGAGGCGGCCGGAGGATTCGAGCAGCGCGCGGCCCTGGGTGAGGGCGACGGCCTCGGCGGTCCCGGCCGGGGTGAAGTTGTCGAGGAGGATCAAGTCGGCGCCCGCGTCGAGGACTTCGCGCAGTTGGTCGAGGGTGTCGACCTCGACCTCGACGGGCACGTCCGGGAACTGTGCCCGTACGGCCTTGAAGGCCCCCGCGACGCCGCCCGCCGCGACCACGTGGTTGTCCTTGACCAGGGCCGCGTCCGAAAGCGACATGCGGTGATTGACGCCGCCGCCGCAGCGGACCGCGTACTTCTCCAGGGCGCGCAGGCCCGGGGTGGTCTTGCGGGTGTCGCGGACCTTCGCCTTCGTACCCTCCAGGGCGTCCGCCCAGGCGCGGGTCGCGGTCGCGATGCCGGAGAGGCGGCACAGCAGGTTGAGCGCGCTGCGCTCGCCCGTGAGCAGGTCGCGGGTGCGGGTCGTGACGCTCAGGAGCTTCTGGCCCGCCTCGACGCGGGCGCCGTCCTCGACGTGCCGCTCGACCTCGAAGGCCTCCTCGCAGACGATCGACAGGACGGCCTCGGCGACGCGCAGACCCGCGACGACGCCGGCCTCGCGGGCGGTGAAGTCGCCGGTGGCGACGGCGTCTTCGGGGATCGTGGCGACGGACGTGACGTCCACGCCGCCGTCGAGGTCCTCGGAGAGCGCCATGTGCGCGATGTCCTCTACGAGTACGGGGTCGAGGCCCGCCTCGGCGAGCAGCTCGGCCAGCGCGGGGTCGAGACCGCACTCCAGGGCCGTCTCGTCACCGCAGGCGCAGCCGTCGCCGCAGCCGCCGTCGTCGGCGTTGTCGACAAGGGGAAGGTCGGTGCTCACTGCTGCTCCTGGGCTCGGGTCGGAGGGAAGTATGCGGTGTCGGTGGTGTGCACGGCGAGCGTGCGGTCCGGATTGAGGGTGACGACGATGTGCTTGCGCCACTGCTCGTCGTCGCGGTCGGCGTGGTCCTCGCGCCAGTGGCAGCCGCGGGTCTCCGCCCGCAGCCGGGCGGCGGTGACCAGGACCCGGGCGACGCACAGGAGGTTGGTGGACTCCCAGGTGTCGGTGCCGGGTTCGGCCGTCTTGCCGTGCTCGGCGAGCGCGCCGCGGGCCTCCGCGTGGATCGCCTCGATCCGGTCCGCGGCCTCGGCGAGCGACTCCGCGCTGCGCAGGACGCCCGCGCCCTCGGTCATGATCCGCTGGATCGCGAGCCGCGCCTCGGCCGGCAGCAGCGGGTACTGCGGGACTTCCGGGTGCGGTACGGGGGCGGGGGCGCCGGCCGCGGGCAGTTCGGCCGTGATGTCGTCGGCGATGCGCTCGGCGTAGACCAGGCCTTCGAGCAGGGAGTTGGAGGCCAGGCGGTTGGCGCCGTGCACGCCGGTGCAGGCGACCTCGCCGCAGGCGTACAGACCGGGGACCGTCGTACGGCCGCGGCTGTCGGTGCGCACGCCGCCCGAGGCGTAGTGCGCGGCGGGCGCGACCGGGATGGGCTCGGTGACCGGGTCGATGCCGTGGGCGCGGCAGGCGGCGAGGATGGTCGGGAAGCGGTGCTCCCACATCTCGGCGCCGAAGTGCCGAGCGTCCAGGTACATGTGATCGGCGCCCTGCTCCAGCATCCGGCGCGTGATGCCCTTGGCGACGATGTCGCGCGGGGCGAGCTCGGCCAGCTCGTGCTGTCCGACCATGAAACGGACCCCGTCGGCGTCGACGAGATGGGCGCCCTCCCCTCGTACGGCCTCGGAGACCAGCGGCTGCTGGCCCTCCGCGTCCGCGCCGAGGAAGAGGACGGTGGGGTGGAACTGCACGAACTCGACGTCGCTGATCTCGGCGCCCGCGCGCAGGGCGAGCGCGACACCGTCGCCGGTGGAGACCGAGGGGTTGGTGGTCGCGGAGAAGACCTGGCCCATGCCGCCGGTCGCGAGCACCACGGCCCGGGCGTGCACCGCGCCGACCCCGTCGTGCTGGCCCTCGCCCATGACGTGCAGCGAGACCCCGGCCGTACGGCCCTCGGCGTCGGTCAGGAGGTCGAGGACCAGCGCGTTCTCGATCGTACGGATGCCTGCTTCGTGTACCGCCTCGTTGAGCGCGCGGGAGATCTCGGCGCCCGTTGCGTCGCCTCCCGCATGGGCGATACGGCGGCGGTGGTGGCCGCCCTCGCGGGTGAGCTCGATCTCGCCGCTCGACGGGTCGGTGTCGAACTGGGCGCCGGAGCCGATCAGCCTCCGTACCGCGTCCGGTCCTTCGGTGACCAGGATGCGCACCGCGTCCTCGTCGCACAGGCCCGCGCCCGCGACCAGGGTGTCGTCGAGGTGCTGCTCGGGGGTGTCGCCGTCGCCGAGCGCCGCGGCGACGCCGCCCTGGGCCCAGCGCGTGGAGCCGTCGTCGAGGCGGGCCTTGGTGACGACGACCGTCCGCAGATCGGCCGCCGCGCAGCGCAGGGCGGCGGTCAGGCCCGCGACTCCCGAGCCGACCACGACCACGTCGGCGTCGATGGACCAGCCGGGGGCGGGGGCGTGCAGGCGTATGCCCGTGCCCGTCTTCGATGTGGTCCGGCTGCTCATACGGCGGCTCCGAAGGTGAGCGGAATGTTGTCGATCAGACGGGTCGTGCCGACTTTCGCGGCGACCGCGAGGACCGCCTCGCCGGTGAAACCGTCGGCGATCTCGGTGAAGTCGGACGGGTCGACCAGGGCCAAGTAGTCCAGGAGGAGCGGCGGTTGAGCCCTGGCCGCGTCGTCGAGCACACAGCGCGCGGCCGCGCGGACCGCGGCCGGGCCGCCGGTGTGGGCCTGCGCGACGGCGTGCGCGTCGGCGGCGGCGCGGGCCTCGCCGAGCGCGCCGAGCGCC
>NZ_JAEIMH010000079.1:0-42934 GCF_016464295.1 Streptomyces sp. N35
GGCAGCGTGGGCCTCGGCTTCGCGATCCCGATCAACGATGTGAAGGCCGACCTGGACACGCTGCGCGCCGGCTCCACGACCTGACCTCCCCCTTAGGAGGCCGACATGCCGCGTCGACCACCGGTACCGGCCCGAGTCGACCAACCCGGAGGATTCCTCATGGCTGTGTGCTGTGTGACCGTGGCCGTGCACCGCATCCGACGCACCGTCGCCCAGGTCCTCGGATGGAGGGTTTCGGGCACTGCGCATGGCCGCCCTGCGGCACGATGACGGCTCGGCTCGGTTCATGGGGCGTTGGTTGTACGGTCGGCCGTGTCCCTGTCCGCAGGGGCGTGAGCCCGCGGCTTGTGGACCGGCTGCGGGATTCGGACTGACTGCTGCCATCCGACGCAAAGGCGACGATGGCGTAGGCGTGGGCAGGGCTGTCAGCGCACCACCCTGGCTCGTCAAGGGAGTGCTCGGGGTCGATGAGCCCAGAGCGCCGCAGGAGTTCGATGAGGTCCTGGCCGCTGTGTGCACGGCCGAGCACATGGCCTTGGGCGGTGACGAGCCGGCCGCCGTGATCCGACGCGGCGTGCACGACGATCAGTGCTGTCGATGCTGACCAGGTAGTGGGCGGCGAGCTCAGGCGGGGTGGGGAGCCGTCCGGTGAGCTGTCCGGTGCGGATGCGGTGACGCAGGTCGTCGGAGACCCGCTGCCACGCTTTCCGGAAAGCTGCGGCGGGTGCCGCTGGTGGCGTAGTCGGAGGGTGGGCGTAGCCGCGCGAGTGTGGCGCGGCGCAGGAATTGCGCGGTGGGGTACGGGATGCGCTAGCGGCGGGCGATTTGGCCAGCCGCGGGCACCATGCGGGGCGGCAGCGTCACGGCGAGGTGCGTCAACAGGTCTTCGGCATAGAGCTGGCAGCAGAGAGGCTCCTCGCCGATGGCTCCCTGCAAGCGGGCGGGGGCGAGAGGGCCATCAGGCACGGCACAGTCTGGCCGCTCGAAGGTGGGCTGGTGGTGCGAGGCTGCGTGGCGCGGGTTGTCCATCGTGTGGTCCGGGTTCGTTACCTCAACAGGGCGGACACAGGCGAAAGGTCCAGTGCCGGACACCGCTCCTGGATATGGCTCGGTCAACAGGAGGACTATGGCGCGCCGCTAGTTGACAGGGGCCTTGTGGCCCCGAGCCCGTCGCGACGCGCGCGCCATCAGCCCTTCGGCTGAGCAATCGATTGCTCAGCGGACTGCATGGCCATGAGTCCGGTGGCATTCGCGGGGCGCGGGTTCACTCGTGCGCGATGTTCAGGGCTGCCTTGTCTGTCGCCACGCCCTGGGGGTGGTGAGGGTGTCGAAGGGGTGGCGAGCGAGGCGGGCGGCGGCGGTGATTCCTTTGCGTACGGGTTCGCCGTCGTCCCAGATCTTCCACGCATGGGCCCGGTGGGTGTCAGCATCGGCGAAGTGGCATGTGATGGGAGTGACAGCCTGTTCGAGGGTATCCAGGCCGCCGGCCGACGCGGGATCTGGCAGTGGATTGGGGGCGGTGATGAGTTCACCGAGGACATCGAGAGCGTGCTCGACCTCGGCGAAGGCGCGCTCCGTGCCGGGGCTGCGGTAGGCGGCGGCGAGTTCGGCTTCGGCTTTGCCGACCGGGTCGAGGACGGCCATGACATGTTCTTTGCGCTGGTCGAAGTCGGTGGGGTCGACGGTGTGCAGGGCGGCGATGTAGCGGTTGGCGGCGCCTGCGGCCTCGATGAGGTGCGTGAGACAGACCCGCAGGCGTTCGCTCTCCCAGCGGGCGTTCTCCAGTTGGGCTTCCCAGCCAGCGCGTTGGCGGGCGAAGTGCAGATTGGTCCACACCGTCACGCCGCACACCACGATCGAGGCGGCGGCAACGGCGGCGGAAGTCTGGGCCCAGTCGGGCAGCACGGATCCGGCCCTCTCTTGTACAGGTGCGGCAAGTGTCAGTAGCGAGGGCGCTGGAAATACGCCTTGGCGTCCTTCATGGAGCAGTTGACGACCACAAGGACGCCGAGGGCCACGTCGGCCAGAGCGGTGAACTGTCCGGCCAGGACATTGACCAGACCCATCACACAGACCAGCGCGCCCAGGGTGATCGCGCTGATGCGCAGGACGCGTCGACCGCGTGCCATGCGGGTGGCGAGGGTGAGCGCGGCCATGGCCAACACAAGCGCGAACAGCCCGAGCACATACAGGGCTCCGGCCGAGTAGTCCTGGAGCCCGGCGGCGTCCAGGGTGTCTCCGCTGGCCGCGGCCTGAGCGCTGGCGATCACCAAGGCTCCGCCTAGCAGGTTCAAGGCGCCCAGCACATACAGACTCAGCCGGGCGACTTTGACGCTGCCGGGTATGGCGGCCGGTTCGGCGAGGGGGCGGGGCGCGTAGGGCTGGATGGGGGTATCAGAACGCATGCCGTTCACGGCTGTGGGTTCCTTACGCTGAGGGGGTGTTGGGAGTGGGCTGGACCGTGAGCGGTACGTCCACGCTGGCGCCGCCGGGTGCGGTCAGCCGCAGCAGGTAGGAGCCTGCTGTGTCACCGGCGAACAGGTCGGCCAGCGTGGCCAGGCCCTCACCGCTGGTGGGGCTGAGCAGCACCGTGCGCACCGGCTGCCCGGCGTCATCCATGAAGTACGGCCCGTCGTCCCTGGGTTCGCCATGCCAGGTGAGGACGCTGGCGGTGAGCTCCACACCTTCCATCGGCATGCCGATGTAGCTGGCGCGGAACTCGATGGCCGCGGCAAGGAGTTCCCCGGTGGCGGACTCCAGCGGGAGCTCATCGACGTAGGTGAGACAGTCAGCCGCGGGAGCGGTGACAGTCGCCCGGAATGCGATCTCGATATCGGGGTGCTCGACCAGGACAGCACGGACGGTGAACGAGCCCGTCTTCGCTCCGGCATTGACCACGGGCGCGGTGGCGGTGCCGCGCCCATCGGAGGTGACAGTCACCGTGCGCCCGCCGTCGGTGAAGCGTGCGTCGGTGGTGCCCCGGATCTCGTAGCGAACCTTGATGTCGGCGGCGGGTGTGCCGTCGGCGCGCAGCACTCTGGTCTGCGGACGAATCGCGAAAGCGTGCCCGGCCGGTGCGGTGAGCTGCTCGGGCCCGACCCTCGCGAGTTCGGAGACCGGCTGCGGCTCGGCCGGGGCGGGCTTCGACGGCGTCGGGCTCGGCTTGGGTTTTGCGATGGGCCGCGGCATGGTCGTCGGGCGGCTGGGCTCGGACGGCGCGTGCGGCAGGGTGCGGGGCGGATCTGTGGGCTTCGCCGCCGGCCGATCGGTCTCAGGGGCGGGCGAGGCCTCAGGGCCCGGTTCGTCTCCACCGCCGGCCGGTGCGGGAGCGTGTTGCTGGTAGTACCGCATCCAGGCGAGGACGGTGTTCACGTAGGCGCGGGAGTTGTTGTAGCTCAGGATCGCGTTATCGAGGTCGCCCTGGTCGTGGAGATCGCGGTCGCCGGCACACAGGTACAGGCCGGTCGCGAGGGCGGCGTCGTGGATGTCGCCCGGGTCACGTTCACCGTCGGCGTCTCCATCGGCGCCCCACTGCTTCCAGGTGGACGGGATGAACTGGAGCGGGCCGACGGCCCGGTCGTATTCAGGGTCGCCGTCGTACTGGCCGCCGTCGCTGTCGCGGATCAGTGCGAACTGGTCGCCGTCCAGGCGTGGTCCGAGGATCGGCTTCTCGGTGGTGCCGTCGCCCTTCAGCCCGTAGCCGGCCCCGTGACCGGACTCGACATGACCGATCCCGGCGAGGAGTTCCCAGTCCAGGTCGCAGTTCGGGTCGGTGGTCGCCAAGATCTCGGCCGCACTCTGGTATGCCTCCAGCGCGACGGCCGGGATGCCCTTGTCACCCGCGGCGCCCGGGTTGGGATCCCGGGCACGGCGAGTGGTGCCGGGATGCCCGTTCAGGGGCGGGAGTTCGGTGCGGTACTCCCCGTGGGGCTGGGCCTGGGCAGACGTCTCGTCGGGCACCGAACCCTTGGCGTCGGCCGCGGGGGTGATGACGGCCGACGCTGCGGTGGTGAGGGTCACGGCGAGCGCGAGCGCGCACGCAGTGTGACGGCAGGCGCGGAAGAGACGAGCGCGGTCGTGAGGCACGAACAAGATCCTTCGAAGACAAGTGTGGCTGTGGCGGGGCCGAGGCCACGTGGCCTCGGCCCCGAAGGGGAGTTGGTTCAGCTGAGGCGTTGGAAGTTGCCCCAGCCGCTGGTGCCGACCGTGGCCGGGCTACCGATACCGGTCGGGGTGATGCGGAGGTGGAAGTACAGGCCGGCGCTGGCCTGGTCGGTGGTGGTCCACAGGTCCGGGACGCCGTCGTTGTCCGCGTCCGTACCGGAGGTGAACAGCGGTCGGGCGGTGGGCGTGAAGCCGGTGGCGACGACTTGGCGGTTCCCGCCGCCGAGTCCTTCCCCGTTGTCTCCGGTACCGGTGTAGAGGAACAGTTCACCGGTGCTGCGCTTGCGGGCGAGCAGGTCGACGCGGCCGTTGGTAGTGACGTCGCCGGGGGCAGCGAGGTCGTAGTTGGCCCAGCCACCGTTGCCGATCAGGACAGGTGCGGCGTATTCGTCAAGGAACCCACCCAGGTGGCCGTAGTAGAGCCACAGGTGATCGCCTTCCTTGACCAGCAGGTCGGGGAAGGACGGCAGGTCCCACTCTCCGATTGCACCGTCGCTGTCGAGATCGGTGGGGCCGTCGACGTCGCCTACCGCAAGAATCTGATCCGCGTCCTTGAAGTGGTCGTTGGCCTCGTCGTAGACACTGAGGTCGCGGCGCTTGTCGGCACACATGGAGCCGCTGGCTTCCTCCTCGTGGTCGGTGCAGGAGTGGCCGAATCCGTTGTTGGGGTAGATGTGCAGCTGTCGGCTGCCCTTGGCGCCGGTCGAGGCGATGAGGTCTTCGTAGCCGTCGTGGGTCCAGTCGCCGCGGTGTGTGATCAGGGAGCTGTCGAAGGAGTGCGGGCTGGCTTTGGCCGAGACGCCGAGGCGGCCGTTGCCCTGGCCGGCGTACAGCCACAGTTCCCCGTCGCTGCGTACTCCGGTGAGGTCGGGGTTGCCGTCGCCGTTCAGGTCGCCGGGTTCGTCGACTGTGCCGGTGGGGTCCGCGTAGAAGAGGTAGACCGTGGTGTCGGAGCGATTGCCGGCTTTGTCGAGGGAGCGGGCGTACGCCCGCTGTGGGCCGGTGCTCGGCGGGGTGAGCTTCACCGTGGTGCTAGCCCCTGCGGAGACGGTTGCGGTGCGGACCGTCGGGTCCCAGTCGGTCCAGTATTCGTATTTGACGACGTCCGCGACGCCGTCAGCGGACATGGTGAAGTTGCCCTCGCTGCGTGCAGGGCCGGTGTTGGTGGGCCAGCCGTCTTCCCCGCTGGGGAATTGGGTGGAGGTGATGTGGGGTGGGGTGGAGGGCCGGTTGGGGTCGAAGACGAAGCGGCAGCCCGGGGCGCCGAGAGTGGGATTCCAGTTGGACGCGGTGGAGGTGTCGCGTGTCTGGACTTTCCACGAGTAGCTGCCGTTGGCGGCGCCAAGGTGCTGGGTGAGCAGGGATTTGGAGATGGTGGTGCGGGCGATGCCGCCGGAGGTGACGTTCACATCACGGTCGACGATGAGGCCGGGACTTACGTCACGCTTGCCGGTGGGCCACAGGTGAAAGCGTGCGGTGACGGTGCCGCCGTCGGGGTCGGAGACCTTCGCGGTCAGCTGTACATCGGTGTTGCCCACGGTGACGTAAGTGCCCTGGTCGCCGCAGGTGTTGTTGATACGCGTGGAGGGCACTGTGTCCAGGCCGGCCGGGGTGTTCGGGGCCGAGTTGTAGGCCGTGGACAGCACCGCGGTCGAGGCGTCGAACTTCTTCCACGCGTACACATCCGACTCGGAGGCGCGCAGCCCGAAGGTGACCTGGTTCCAGGTGCCGTTCGCGGCGCGTTCGGTGGCGCCCTTCACATTGAACTCGAGGTTCCCGGCCGGGCAGGCGGACGACCAGCCTTTGGCGTCGGTGACGGTGGCGTAGTGGTCGTTCCAGGCGGGCTGTTTGCTCCACGTCGTGGACGAGGAAATCCCCCCGGTCAGCCATGCCTCGACGGGCTTCTTCGTGCATGACCAGGAGTGCGTGTTCTTGATCCGCAGCGTGGACTTGGTGATCTGCTTGTGGTGCAGGGAGCGCGTATCGAACTGCAGGAAGGAGCGCCAGGTACCGCTGGTCTCGTTTTCGTGGCCAACGCGGGCCACGTTCGAGGAGTGGTTCCAGTACGAGGTGGTGGGATACGCCTTCGACACGGACGTCCAGCCCAGGCGGGGGCTGGATAGCGTGGGGTCGATGTACACGGGGTAGACGGTGCCCGGATCCTGGAGCACCTTCTGATCCGGTGTCAGGGTCAGCTCATCGTCGCCGACTTCGATGGGCATCTCCGCGTTGGTCGAGCCGTAGCGGGGCTCGAACACGTCCTCATCCCTGCTAGCGGGCTTGCCGCCCTCCTCGTTCAGGAGCACATCAAGGCGCTCCGCTGAAGGGGAGGGTAGTTGGGCGTCGGGGATGCCGGCGGAGTCCCACATCTCCGGGGCCGGCGCGGTGAACACCTCCTGGCCGGCCGGGTTGGTGGCCTTCAAGTTGCCCGCGGCGTCAGCCTTCACCTCGACACCGTCGGTGGCCAGGGAGTAGTGGACCTGCTTGAGCAGCGGATTGGCTGCGGCCTGGCGGGTCTTGACTACCAGGAGCTGCTGATAGCCGTCGACTCCTGCCTTCAGCTGCAGATCGATGCCCGGTTCCACCTCGGGATAGACCGCCGTATCGCCCTCGAGCCGTGGTGCGGGCAGCGCGCCTGGCCAATCCACCGTGACCGACCGGTCGTTGCGGGTGATTTTCACCAGCGGGGTGTCACCGCCGGCGGAGAACTCCAGACCGACGTCCACCGCCTTCGCCCGCACCAGACCGCTCTTGCGCTCGAGCGTGGTGTCCACATCGACCAGGGCCTGGTCCTGGCGGACACGGATCGGGATCGCGGAAGTGTCCTGTGTGAAGGTGCCGTCCGGGTTCGCGAACACCGAGGAGAACTGCGTGCGGTGCGAGACAACTTCGGCCCGCTCCCCGGTGCGTGCCGCCTTCGCCAGAGCCGATGTCTCCTCCTGCGCCTGGGGGGACGCATCCGGTTTGGTGTCTGGTGCGGCGGCGGCCTGCGCTGTCAGGGCGGTGGCGGCGAGGACCGCCACGAGCGCGCACGCCACAGGGGCGCGCAGCAATCTGCGGCGAGGGCCTATTCGTTGGGGGGCAGGCATGGTGCGCCTCTCAAAGATTGGTGGAACAACCTCACAGCAAAACCGAAGATATAGCATACGTAAAGGCCCGACCGGCGAAGACAACTACCCGTTCAGGCATGGCACTTCAACGCTGCTCGAGTTCTCTGCGCAATCAACTTTCGGCGATTGATTCCGTCACCCTTCGATGCGCTTGAATGTCATCTTTCGGCGCTGTAAGCGTGGGGTAAGGTCGCGGCGTTCAGACAATTCTCAGATTCGGCGGAGGCTCGCGTCGTGTCATTTCTCGTAGATCGCAGGGCATTTGAGGATTCGTCAGGCAGACGTCGGCATCGGCTACGGCGCCATGGTGCCCGTTCGGTGACGACACTCACTGCGACTGCGCTGCTGGTGGGCCTGTTGTCCGCGCAGGCGGTGGCCCTGGCGCCGCTTGCGCTGGCGGACCTGCAGAAGACCGACCCGGTCCCGGTGTCGAAGGTCGGCGCCGGGGCTTCGAAGGCCGGCAAGGATGAGACGGCAGGTAGGGCTTGGAAATCCGTCCCTGACGCGGCGTGGCCGAAGGCTGCCAAGGCGAAAGGCTCCATATCCGGGAAGTCCGCCGCACCGTTGAAGGTCGGGGCTCTGCCGGTCCAAGTCACCCCGGCCAAGGCAGCCCGCGGCGCGCATGCAAAGGTGCCAGTTTCTGGGGACGTTGGTATCGAGGTACTGGATCGCAAGGCGGTTGAGAAGGCCGGTATTGACGGGGTGGTGTTCGCCGTCGAATCGACCGGCGGCGCGGCGGAACTTGCCGTGGATTACGGCACGTTCCGCAATGCGATCGGTGGCGACTGGGCCTCCCGCCTGACCCTGGTACAGCTTGCCGGCTGTGATGAGCACGGTGCGAAGCTGGGCACCTGCACCGTCACCCCACTCTCCGCGGTCAAGAACGATGATGCGTCCTCCCGGCTGACCGCGAAGGTGGCGCTCGAGACCGGGGCGAAGCAGGCCACCGCCGGCGCGGACGTCAAATCCGGCCTGGCGCCGCAGGCTTCCGCATCTGAGCTGCCCAGCACGTCGGCGGACGCCACCCCGAGCAATGAGCCCTCGGGCGAGCCCGGAGACAGCAGCCAGGCGAAGGCGTCCGCCGTGCCTGAGCCGGAAGGCTCGGCCTCGGCCTCTGAGCCGTCTCCGTCCGGGAGCGCGCATCCTTCGACCCCGGCCGGCGAGGGCGAGCCGGTGCTGGGGCGGACCTTGTTCGCGGTGACTTCGGCGCCGGCCGGTGCGGGCGGTGACTTCAAGGCCACCTCGCTGTCTCCGTCTGGGGGCTGGCAGGCCGGCGACTCCTCCGGTGCCTTCACATGGAACTACGACCTGGAAACCCCGGATGTCGCTGGTGACCTTGGGCCGGACCTGTCGCTGGGCTACTCCTCAAGCGTCCTGGACGGGCGTACGGCGGCGACGAACAACCAGGCCGACAACATCGGTGACGGCTTCACTCTGGAGCCGGGGTTCATCGAGCGGCGCTACAAAGCCTGCAACGCGGACATGGCCGATGGAACCAACAAAGCCCGTAACGGGGACTTGTGCTGGGGCGGAGAGAACGCGGTCCTGTCGCTCGGCGGGTCGACGAATGAGCTGGTCAAGGACGACGCTTCGGGTGCGTGGAAGCTGAAGCACGACGACGGCTCCAAGATCGAACAGATCAAGGACACCACCCGTGGCAACGGGGATGCCGATGGGGAGTACTGGAAGCTCACCGACCCCAAGGGTGTGCAGTACTTCTTCGGCTACCACAAGCTCCCCGGCTACACCGACGGCAAGGAAGTAACCAACTCGACCTGGACGGTGCCGGTATTCGGCAACCACACGGGCGAGCCGTGCTACAAGGACGACTTCGCCTCCGCGTGGTGCCAGCAAGGATGGCGGTGGAACCTGGACTACGTCGTCGACCCGCACGGGGACGCGATGGCGTACTACTGGGCTAAGGAATTGAACCACTACGGCCGCAACGTCCAGCTGGCGACCGGCAACTCGACCGCCACCGCGTACACGCGCGGCGGTTACCTCAAGCGCATCGACTACGGGCTGCGCTCCGACAACCTTTACACGGGCACGCCTGCCGCCAAGGTGACCTTCAGCGCAGCAGAGCGGTGCGTGAAGTCCAGCAGCTTCGACTGTGCCGAGGACAAGTTCACCGCGGCCAACGCCAAGTACTGGCCGGATGTGCCGTTCGACCAGTACTGCGCCGCAGGAACGGACTGCAAGAACCGCTATTCGCCGTCGTTCTGGTCCCGCAAGCGCATCACGCAGGTCTCGACCGAGGTCCGTGACGGCTCCGCATACAAGCAGGTCGACACCTACGCATTCGACCAGAACTTCCCCTCCACCGGCGACGGCTCCTCGCCCGCATTGTGGCTGAAGTCGATCCAGCGCACAGGCCACACCGGCGGTACCGACACCACACTGCCGAAGATCATCTTCTATGGGCAGCAGCTCGAGAACCGGGTGGATGCCACCGGAGACGGGATTCCGCCGCTGATCCGCTACCGCATCCGCGCGGTCCACAACGAGATGGGCGGCACCATCAGCATCGTCTACTCCGCAAAGGACTGCACCCGCAGCAACCTGCCGTCCGAAGAGGGCAACACACGCCGCTGTTACCCGGTGTACTGGTCGTCACCGGATTCGCCCGGCGCCGAGTACACGCCCGTCAAGGACTGGTTCCACACCTACGTCGTCACCCAGGTCCGCGAGGAGGACAAGGTCGGCGGCCAGGTCCCCGTCCGGACCGACTACACCTACCTGGGGGGTGCAGCGTGGGCCAAGGCGGAGGATGAGTTCACCGAGGCCAAGTACCGCACCTACTCCGACTTCCGCGGCTACAGCCGGGTCAAGACTTCGGTGGGCACCGGCAGCGATGGCGCGAAGCAGATCAGCGAAGCCCGCTACTTCCGCGGCATCCCAGGTGCCAAGGTGGCGGACTCCGAAGGCAACGAGACAGCTGACCACCCCGCATTCGCCGGCATGACCCGCGACGAGGCCACGTTCAACGGCAGCAGCGTCATCGAGGCATCCGCATCGGTGCCGTGGAAGTCGGCGGCGACCGCCACCCGCAAGCGGGATGGCCTGCCCGACCTGCAAGCGTTCCGTGTGGATGAGAGCGCGACCGAGACCACGCGCACCGCAGTCGGCACGGGATGGAGGCGCACGAAGGTGGAGCGGACCTTCGACACCTACGGCATGGTCGCCACCGAATCCGACCACGGCGACATCGCCAAGGGCGGCGACGAGCAGTGCACAACGATCAGCTACGCCCGCAACACGGGCAAGAACATGCTGGAGTTCGCCTCGGTGGCGAAGACAGTGTCCAAGGCCTGCGGCGCCACCCCACAGCTGCCCGGTGATCTGATCTCGGAGAAGCGCACCTTCTTTGACGGCTCCACCACCCTCGGCGCGGCCCCTTCGAAGGGAGACGTCACCCGTACCGATGAACAGAACGCGGCCGGCACTGGGATGGTGACGGTCGAGACGAACAAGGTCGACCAGCACGGCCGGGTCACCGAAACCACCGATGCCGACGGCAACAAGACCACTACCGCCTACACCCCCGCGACCCAGTACGCGGTCACCAAGACCGTCGTCACCAATGCGCTCGGCCACACGGCCACGGAGGAATCCGAGCCCGGCCGCGGCGTCGCGGTCGCCACCATCGACGCCAACGGCAAGCGCACCGACCAGGACGTGGACGGCCTCGGTCGGACCGTCAAGGTGTGGGAGGCGGCCTGGCCCAAGGCAGCCCACCCCGACACCCCGAGCAAGCAGTTCACCTACACCGTGTCCACCACCGCCCCAGGCGTGGTGACGGCGAAGACGCTGACCCGGGACGGCAGTTACCGCACCGACTACACGTTCACCGACGGTCTGGGCCGCGAACGTGCCACGCAGTCCCCGTCGGCGTCCGGGGTGGCCGGCCGCCTGATCACCGAGAAGATGTACGACTCGCGCGGCCTGGAGTGGAAGTCCTACGACGGCTACTACGCCGACGGGGCCCCGTCGCCTGAACTCGTGACTGGGGACGACACCAAGACCCCGCGCACCACTCGCACCAGCTACGACGGCGCCGGCCGCCCGATGGTGCAGAGCAGCGAAAAGTACGGCGACGAGGTCACCCGCACCACCACCCAGTACGACGGTGACCGGACCACGGTGATCCCGCCGAAGGGCGACACCGCCACCACCACCGTCACCGACGCCCAGGGCCGCACCACCGAACTGATCCAGTACACCAACGACGACCGCACCAGCTCACAGTCGACGAAATACACCTACACCCCGTCCGGGCAGCAGGAGACGGTCACCGACCCGACCGGCGCGAAGTGGATCTATCACTACGACCACCGCGACCGTGCCATCAAGGTCGAGGACCCGGACAAGGGCACCTACACCACCACCTACGACCAACTCGACCGGCCGACTACCATCACCGACGCCCGCGGCACGGCCCTGACCACCGGCTACGACGTCCTCGGGCGCAAGACCAGCCTGAAGGAAGGCGACAAGCTCCGCGCTTCCTGGGTCTACGACACGGTGGCCAAGGGTCTGCTCGCGAAGTCGGTGCGCCATGAGGGCGGCCAGGACTACGTCAACGAGGTCACCGCGCTGAACGACCGTTATCAGGCGACCGGTACCAAGGTCACCATCCCCGCGCAAGAAGGGGCGCTCGCCGGCAGTTACGCGTTCACGGCGAGCTTCAACGCGCAGACCGGGCTGCAGGACTGGCTCCGTGAGCCCGCCATGCCCGGCCAGATCGGTGAGAACGTCGTCTACCGGTACGGGCACTTGGACCAGCTTGTCGGCGTCAGCACCACCGCCAGCGTGCTGATCAACAACCGCCAGCACAACCCCTACGGCCAAGTCCTGCGCACTGAATACGGTCGGCTCGGGCAGAAGGTCTGGGCCAGTAACGAGTACGACGAGCACACGGGTGCTCTGACCCGCACCACCACCGACCGGGAAACCGGGCCCGCACGGATCGACGACATCCACTACACCTACGACCAAGCCGACAACCTCACCCGACTCACCACCGCCTCCGGGCAGGACGAGCAGAAGTCGACCGACACGCAGTGCTTCACCACCGACGCCCTGCGCCGCATCACCAACGCCTGGACCGCCACCGACGACTGCGCCACCAAGCCCAACGCTGACGGCACCAGCGGCGCGACGCCGAAGGTCGGCGGCCCGGACGCCTACTGGCACTCCTACACGTATGACGCGATCGGGAACCGCCAGACCGAAACCCGGCACAAGGTCGACGGCAACCCGCTCGCTGACCAGGACGTCACCCGCACCTACAAGTACGGGCAAGACGGCGCCGGCAAGCGGCAACTGACCGGCATTGACACCGCAACTGGCGGCAAGACCACCACCGACCGCTACGCGTACGACAAGGCCGGAAACACCGCCCAGCGTCAGGTCGGCGCGGGCACGCAGGATCTTGCCTGGGATACGGAAGGCCGCCTCGGCACGGCCACCGAAGCGGGGAAGAAGACCGCATACGTCTACGACGCGGACGGCAACCGCATCATCTCCAAGACTCCGACCCAGACGACCCTCACGCTGCCCGGCGGCAACGAGATGGTCCTGAAGCCGGACGGCACGAAGACCACCACCCGCTACTACACCGCCGGCGACGAAACCATCGCTGTCAAGGCCAGCAACCAGACCAGCCTCCTCCTCAACGACCACACCGGCACCGCCACCGTCGCCGTTCTTCTGGGGACCGCCCAGACCATCACTCGCCGCAAGACGGACATCTTCGGCGGGGAACGCACTGCGCAACCCGCGACCTGGCCCGGCACCAAGGGCTTCGTCGGCGGCACCATCGACAACACCGGCCTGACCCACCTCGGTGCCCGCGAATACGACCCCACGCTGGGCCGGTTCGTCTCCGTCGACCCGATCATGGACGCCGCTGATCCGCAGCAGATGCACGGCTACACCTACGGCAACAACAACCCCCTCATCTACGCAGACCCGACCGGCCTGGCGTTCGAGGAATGCGTCAGCGGGCAGTACAAGTGCACCTACGGCAAGAGCACCGGCGACATCAAGAAGGTCAGCTTCGGCAACAACTACAAGCAGGTGACCCGAGCCAACGGCGGCACCATCTCCAGGAACTACTACGCCCAGAAGGTCACCGGCCGTAAGTACACCTACACCAAGGGCAAGGGAATCAGCACCCGCTACACCCACAGCGAGTACCGCCGAGCCGACGCCGCAGCCCAGAAGGCACGAGACGCCGCAGCACAAAAGGCACGCGACGCCGAACGCACACGCCAAGACCAAATCACCAAGAACACTCAGCAGGGCAGCGGCTTCGGCGGCTGGCTCAGGAACACCTGGGACAACACCGGCGGCAAAGTAGTGAGTCACGTAAGCGACCACTGGCGTGGCTATGCCGAAGGGGCGGTCTTTGCAGCCTGTGTGGTGAGCTCGGCGGGAGTGTGCCTCGGTGCCGGACTTGCCTATACAGGGGCGAAGCATTTCGCGAATCATCGGGACGGAAACTTCAAGGGCGGAGACCTGTTCAAGGACTTGGCGTGGACGGTCGGAGGCGGCTTCCTTGGGCGAGGTCTAGCCGGGAGCTGGGGCGGTAGCACGATCACTCGCGGGCCCTCCGGACCACGTCCGCCGCTGTGGCGCGGTGCGACGCGCCCGCCGGCCCCACAGGGCACGGTAAATTGGAGCGTCACTGGAGGCGACATGGCTACCAATGCTGGATTGGCGTTTGGGACATGTAGCGCGGGATCGTTTGGAGCGCCGACGTGCTGACAGGACGAAAGCGAGTGATCCGAGCCGTGGGCCGTCGCGGCTCAAGCACCATCACCCTGCAGAGGCGCAGCGGTCCCATCCTGGGGGCGATTGGCGTTGGCGTGATGGTTGTCATGCTGGCACTTATGCCAACCTCCATGTCCAAGAACTCAAGCACAGACACCGTTGTGCTTGCTTTGGCGCTCGTTTCCTTTGCGCGGCTCATCTGGCGTGCGCTGGGCCGACCACGAGTGGTCATCCATAAGTCGGGACTGCAGATAATTGGCCTCTTCGATCGCTTCTGGGTTCCCTTGAAATCCGTCCGCGGCGTCGACACGAGTCACGGGCTGCGCATCCGAATTGATGGTGATGACGATGTCTCAGTCTTCGCATTCTCGAATTCTTTGATTGATCGAGGGAGGACAGTGGAGGCCGCAGCGGCGGAAATCCGCAAGGCTCTTGTTGTGCGCCGAGACGATCAGGGCCATTGCGTGAAGCGGCAGATCGATTGGACATGGTGGGACGTGGCGGTAATCCCACTGCCGATGCTCATGATTGCCGGAGTATTCGGGTGGATCTAGAATTCACGGGTTCCGCACATCTATTACGCCCACAAACCAGCACGTTCAAATTGGGATTGCACTGGCAGTCGAAAAGGCGAATACCGACACCTGGAGTGGCAGGCGTTCGCGAGGGACGATGTGGCCGATGTGATACGTGAACCTGCAAGGTTGTCCAACATGCCGAGACACAAGGATAAATAAAACACGTCTCGCCCGAAGTCATGAGGCTGCGAAGGGTGCGCTAAAACCAGTGGTGCCTGACAGATGGATTACCTTGGACGTCACCGAGCGGCGCAAAAATTGGAGAGCAGCGGGAATTTTCACGGGTATTTGCTCGGGAATCTTGATTGCGGTGAAGCTGTCCGAAGGGGCACACTCGCTCGTGTGGGCAGTCTTGATTTTCTGGCTTGTTTCGATCACCTACATAGTCCGGCGCGGCTACGGTAGGGCTCTGCTCGCCGAGCGGGAAATACGCCTCCACGGCTTCATTCGCCGAAGGTCGATTCCGTGGGCAGAAATTTCCGACATCAAGAAGCGGCACCATACGGCTCGCAGTAGCAGCTGGTGGGACTTGCGCATCGTGTGCACGAATGGGCGGTCCTTGACGGTCCCAGGTGCCTTCACGAGCAAGGACTATGACCCGAAGTTTGAGGCGAAGCTCGCATTGCTCCGTGAGCACTGGAAACAGGCCGCAAGCTGACGGCAACCTCGATATCGTCACCCGAAATTCACGCGGGTAGCCAGAGCCCTGAACAAGTACCGCCCAGAGTCATCAGCCGGCGGCAACCGCGGTTTCGTCGGCGGCACCATCGACAACACCGGCCTGACCCACCTCGGTGCCCGCGAATACGACCCCACGCTGGGCCGGTTCGTCTCCGTCGACCCGATCATGGACGCCGCTGATCCGCAGCAGATGCACGGCTACACCTACGGCAACAACAACCCCCTCATCTACGCAGACCCGACCGGCCTGGCGTTCGAGGAATGCGTCAGCGGGCAGTACAAGTGCACCTACGGCAAGAGCACCGGCGACATCAAGAAGGTCAGCTTCGGCAACAACTACAAGCAGGTGACCCGAGCCAACGGCGGCACCATCTCCAGGAACTACTACGCCCAGAAGGTCACCGGCCGTAAGTACACCTACACCAAGGGCAAGGGAATCAGCACCCGCTACACCCACAGCGAGTACCGCCGAGCCGACGCCGCAGCCCAGAAGGCACGAGACGCCGCAGCACAAAAGGCACGCGACGCCGAACGCACACGCCAAGACCAAATCACCAAGAACACCCAAGACACCCGATCCAACTGGCAGAAATTCAAGGACGGCGCGAAGGGTGCATGGGACAAGCTGACCAGCTTCTCGAGCACATCTGGCCTGTGCATCAGCATCGGTGGGGCAATCGCATTCGGATACGAGGCTACTGGGTGCCTTATCCGAACCAGGCGCCCTGACGGTAAATCTGACTACGGCCTCAGCGGCACCTTCGAACACCAAGTTGGTGCCAGTGCAGGGTTGGGTGTTTCAGCACAGGAAATGTTCAGCAACGCCGACGACTTTGACCAAATCAGGGGCGAGTCCGCCGGTGTAGCTGGGTCCGCCGGACTTGGTTGGGGTGTTACTGGAAGCCATCGCGGGACGTTTGGGACCCGAAACAGCCGAGGAGATATCGTCCACAGCTTCACGGGTACGGTTTGGTATCCGGCGTCGAGGGGAACTTCGGATCCGGAAAGACAGGAGTTCACAAGCTCTTCACGTGGTAGTGGACGATGCAAGCAAGCGCAACTCGTGAGGAGTCGTTGATGTACCCCGCCTATAATCTAGCGATTGGAATCGTTGGAATTCTTATCGCTTTGGACTATCGCAATCTCGCCATTCGCGTTTACGATACTATTGCGTGCTTCACTCCCGGCGGTCCGCCCGATCCGAGATTTTCGCCTACCACAGTTCGGGCACTCTGCGGGATTCTAGGAATAGTCGCTCTGTGTATTTTCGGAGCGAGCATTCTCTGATTGTGCAAGCGTTGATGCCGGTTTCGAATTCGGGCCCGGCATTAGCATTCTTATGTAGAGGATGTCTCGCGTGCTAGCTGCTGACAACATCACAGACGCGGTCAACAGTGAATTCAGCATCGGTAATCTGGCGACTCAGACTGTGTGGCTTGGCGCTGGTCGGTATCTGGCAGGCAGCGCACTCTCGCGAGGGCCGGCCGGCCCTCGACCCCGCTGTGGCGAGGCACCAGCAGGCCGCCTGGGGCGAAAGGTGCCATCGACTGGGGGCAGACCGGTCGAAACATGAGTACGAACGCCGGCCTCGCCTGGCTTGGCTGCGGAGCTGGTGGACTGAGCGGTGGGCAAGCTGCGTGCGGAGGTTGGACAGTTGACTAGCGCCTGGAAGCCGTTGCCCCTGCGCGGCGGAGAGCGACTCACCACGCAGCGTCGGAAGAGTGGGCCCGTGCTCGGCATCCTGGCCATCATGGCGGTGTCCATTGACGGCGGGGTTGCGATGGTCCTGGGTTGGGAGAAGAACGACCCAGGTGAGATGCCTGCCGTGGCCAGCATGCTCCTGGCATGTGACAGATTGATCTACCGCGCCCTGGTACGACCACGAGTGGACGTTTTCAAGGACGGCCTGCAGGTGGTTGGGTTCTGGGACCGGTGCTGGATCCCCAGTGCAACGGTGCGCAGGATTGACGCGAGGACGGTATGACTATCTCTATCGTGCACGGCGATGAGCTGCCCGTCTTCGCATTCTCGCGGTCCCTCCTGGATCGTGGACAGTCCCGTGCCGCAGCGGAGCAGATGCGCCGATCAAAGACTCGTAGCCCGGGCGCACCTGAGATCACTTCACGAGCGATACGAACCCCAGACTGGACATGGATGGACCTGCTGTGCGTCCCGCTGCCCGTGCTTGCGTTGCTTGCCGGTCTGGGCATCTACGGGTCGTGGAGCTGATTCTTGCGAGAACGGTAGATATCGCTTTCCGCGGGCCCAACCAACTCGACTGAGCCCGCGGAACCATGGACACGAACTGAAGCGCCCCGACTCGGCGGCAGTTGCGTGACGGGCGTCTGGGCATGGCTGGGGCAGACATTGGAGGCTGCAAGATGGCAGCCTCGCTGCTGAGCGGGACACGAGGCTCAGGCATGTTCACCGCAGCCTCGATGCGATTCGGTGCCGGGATCTCGCGGACCTTTGCTGTCGTCTCCGATGCGACCTCGGCCAGGCTCGCCGCTACAGGGTTGGCTGCCAGCGGCGAAGGGTCGAGCGTGCCACAACTACGAGCGGCGCGATCTGGACCTCAGGGTCAGTCAACTGGTCAGCCACCGGTGGAAGCATGGTGACGAACACCGGATTCAACTTCGGGTTCTGCGGGGCTGGCACTTTCAGCGCCGGCAAGGCTGTTGGATCCTGCCGATATGGACGGGGACCAACGACTCTAGTGCCAGAACATCGCCGCAGATGAACTGGCGCCAGTCCTCGGGGTGACCACCCCCCGACGATCATGAGCGAGACCGGAGAGCAGTTTCTGTGAGAGCGATCGACTATCCCGCGACGTGTGAGGCGTTGGAGATATATCGCAGGCGTGCCTGGTGCTGGGCGGGCGGTGGTTTCGTGACCATGTTGCTGGCGGTGCTGCTCGGCTGGATGCTGCCGGGGGCGGGGATGTGGGCTGGCGGGCTGGGGCTGGCAACGTGGGGCATTGGCCTGTTCGCTCTGCGGAACCACTGGCGGATGCGCCGTGTCCTGCGGAGTCATCCGTGGGTTGCCTGCGCTGCGGTCACCACCCCCTCCATGTGGTCGGGGCCGAGTGTGGTGCTGCGGAACCCCATCAGCGGTGCGGTGCTGGTGCGTTCGGTCGTTGCCGTGCGGCAGCGGTGGTACCTAGCCGAACCGGACGCCCGCGGGTCGCTGTGGTGGTGCGGGGACCCGGCGGGTGGCGGGGTCCTGGTACGACCCGACGGCGATGGTCTCCTGTGGGCGAGAGCTGTGGGTGCGGCCCGAGCTCTGCGTGTGTCCCGGGCCGCGCTCCAGTCGGTCTGTTGACACGGGCGGGTGTGGTGCAGCCTTCCGGTGCCGGCGCCCTCTCAATGGCTGCTGCTGCCGGGCCGCTGCCGGAGGTACGGGCAGGCCGTGGGCCGTTGCGGTGGCGGCTACTCGCAGGACTCGCGGTCGCGGGCCTGGCGCTGTTCGGTGCCGGCCTGACGGCCGGGATGTCCACGGACTCGGATCCGTATGTGCCGCTCATTGTGGAGTCCGGCCCCAATGGCGATGGACGCTGCGTCGTGTCGTGGAGGGAAGAGGACACCGATGCGGAGCATTTCGTCGACCTGCCGTGTGCGGAGCGGTTGATCGACGCCCCGGATGAGTACGGATTCCGTTACATGGACGGGTGGGTGATCGCCCACGGGCCGTTCAAGGGCGACCTCTACAACGCCGACCTCGAGGGCACCCAGGCTTTCACCGCATACGGCATCGGGATGATCGCCGGCGGACTGTTGTTCCTCGGCTCGGCCGGCACTCTCGCCGTCCGCTGGTCCAACGCGTCACGCCGCCGCAACACGACCAGCGGCCTCGCCTTCGGGGTGTCGCAGGGAGGCCAGCCGCGTGTGTCACTGAGCCAGCCACACGCCAAGGACGGCCGATACGGTTGGGCCGCGCTGTCCGCCGCAGCGACCGAGCAGGCCCAATCCCAACCGACGGCAACGAACCCGCGCGGGCCCGCACCATCGGATGGTTCCGCTCCGTGGTGGCGGATTCGGCCGCTGGTGGAGATGGCCGGGATCAGGCAACTGGGCGTGTCAGCGTCCGCTTTCGCGGCGGTGCTCGTTGCCTTCACGGTCACCGGTAGCGGCTCATGGATCATTGTCGCGCTCATGTGCGGCATGTTCCTCGCCGCGGGCGCCCGGACCGTGCGCGCCGCTCGGGTTGCACGGACGCTCGTCAAGGACGCCGCGAGTGAGCCGCAGCAGGCTGGCCGCTACGTGCTGCTGCGTGAAGGCGCCACGCATGCGCCCTGGGCGGTGTACTTCTCGACAGGCAGCGAGGACACACCGTTTGCTGCACAGCCGCTCCTCGCCAACCAGGCACTACCGGGTCCCACCGGCGAGGTCCGCCTGCACGGCACTGCGGACCAGGTGGAGATCCTCGTGCCCTGGATCGAGGGCCGCCCCGTATGGCCCGCCGGCGACTGCATGCTCCTGGGCGTTGATCTCGCCGAGGACCGGGCGTTCTTTGACGCGCTCATACCCAACTGAGCGCGCAGCGCCGACCCTATGAGAGGGGAGACTCCCCAGTGGGCAGGCACAGCAAGGGAGCCGAGCCCGTGAGGATCTCCAGCTATGTGTTGGGGTGGCGGTCGTTCCTCTTCAGCTGGTGTGGAGTGATCGCCGGATTCGGTGGATCCACACCAACGACGGCCTGGTCCCGAAGCTCTCCTTGATCGACGTTGGTCTGCTCGCCGGCGGCCTGGTGCGGGTCAGCCTCACAGAGATGAAACTGCAGCACCAACAACGCCCCGCAGGCAACAGCCGTGGCGTGCACTCGGCCGGAAGGAAGGCTGAACCCGTGCACCTACGCGAAGAGCTCGTTGAACTTCTCGGATACGCCGAGGTGGGTTCCGGGATCACTTTGTCGGCTCTGATCGGCGAGTTCGCCGGACCGTACAGCGTGCGAGAAGTCCGGGGGGTTCTGGATGAGATCGGCGCTCGCAGCGTCATCATCCGACAAGCCGGCGCTCAGGCCCGCTCCCCCATCGCCTACCGCCTGCCCGACCAGCAGTACAGGCATGTGGCCCTAAGTAGACCCGAAGGTGGCTGCGCATAGTGGGACGCCTCTTTCGCGTGCTCGCGCTCACGTCAGCGGGGGCGAGCGCCGGCGTTGCCCTATCGACCTGGTTGCCCGGCCCGTTGCTCCTGCCCGCTCCCATGGATCGGATCGTCATGGGGATATGCGCCCTCCTGTTGTTCCTCACATTCATCCCTGTGGTCATCGGCGGCGGCTTGTTCGTTCAGGACCGATCCCTGGCGTGGTTGATGTTCCGCTGCCTGCCCGGGCGACTCATAGCCGCTGTGTGCCTGCCGCTCACTGTGGGGATCGTCCTGCTCGCGGCAGCCTGCCGCCGATGTACGGGAAGACGGCTACGACGCGCTCTTCGCGATCATGACCGTGCTGGCATCGGTTGCGGCGAGCGGCAACCTGGTGCGCAGCGAGATGCTCGAGCCCCGACACGTGGCGGAGCGATAACAAGATGGGACGCCGCAGACGGTCCGCCCCGCTTACAGAAGCGGAAGCCGCGATGATGGCTCGCTCGCGCCAGCATCAAGCCCCCGGCCTTGGACAAGATGGACGGCCCAAGGATCACGGCGAAGGCTGCGACGGGCTGGAGGGGAGGCCGCGTCAGCGCTGACTTCATGGTCATGGGCGTCCTCGGCCTCGGGTTGGGAGCGGTCGCCTTCGCAGCGGGTTTGGCTGCGGACTGGGGCAGATTGTTGCGTATGGGGCTGTACCTGGCGGGGCTCGGCCTGCTGATTCTCATCGGGCATCCGGTCCAGGTCGCGCTGGCCCGTCGCCGACGGGAAGCAAAGATGCGCGTCAGTGATGTTGCGGGACAAGGTCCGGTGTCTGATCAGGAAGAGACCTGACACCAACGTTCAGCCCGCCAGCGAGATGCTGGCAGGTTCCGGAGCTCCCATGCGCACCCCCGCAATGAGCACAAGACCGGCCAACAAAAGCGCCTTCACAAGAACGCAGGAGGGCTCTACCAGTGCTGGACCGGCCCTTGACGAGCACAGGCACCGCCGTGCTCATCAGCCTTCCCGGCAAAGCACACGTTGCAGACGTGCCGGCCATTCCGAACCACCGTTACCGCAACCACGAAACGGCGGCTTCTGTCCCACTGATCATGTCGGCTCCAACCTGCGCGGAGCGGCCCGGCGGTACTCCACCCCAGAACGCATCTCGAGGGCGCCGGGCCTCACCCACGCACACCTTGTCGGCACGGGCTGACGTGACCCTACCGGCGATCAAGGAACAAAGGGAGCCGTGCACAGGAATCTTCTCCAGCCGAAAAGGCGCCTACCTCGCTTTGAGTGCAGTTCGTTCTGGTTTCTAGCGAGTGTCTGATGAGGCTTGCGAGGGTTGTGCTGCTGGCAGCGTAAGCGGGGCTGCGACTGCCCGTCACCACACCTGCGCCTGACCCGCCGCGGCACCGCCTTCAACACAGACGGCACGACGTGGACCGAGGTCGCCACATCGACATGAGCGCGGACAACGGGGCAGCGCGGCGCGGGGAGCGCGTTCTTCGTGGAGGGTGACGGTGACGGCTGGGTAGCTGGCCGGCCGAACAGGAGTGCAGATGAGACCAGTTGGGGTTAAGCACCCCAACTGACCTCACCCGCCGTACGCCTGCTGGGCCGTCAGACGGCGTCGTCCTCGATCCGCTGCCACACCGTGCGCGCATGCTCCTCGAACAGATCCGCCGCACGGGCCGGTTCGCCCGCGCGGATCGCGTCGAACAGCGGGGCGTGTGTCTCGGCGATGTAGGCCAGGTCCGGGTAGTAGAGCCGGTTGCTGATCACGGTGAAGCCGCGCATGCACCCCTCAACCATGGCCCAGATGTCGGAGAGCAGCGGGTTGCCGCCCGCCTGCCACACGCGCCGGTGGAACGAGGCGTCTGCCTCCACCATGCCCTGCAGGTCGTCGGCCGCGGCGGCTGCGCGCATCCGCCGCAGGTCCTCCTTCAGGCCGGGAATCAGGGTCTCGTCGTGATGCAGGCAGGCGAGTTCCGCCGCCACCCGCTCCAGTGGGATCCGCACCTGGTACGCATGCCGCGCCTCGTCATGGCTGATCTCGGCGACGAAGCTGCCGCGCCGGGGCATCTGGATCACCATGCGCTCGCGGGTGAGCCGCAGCAGGGCCTCGCGCACCGGCGACTGGCTCACGGACAGGCGGCGGGCGATGTCCTGCTCGCCGAGCCGCTCCCCAGGTTTGAGGTCGCCGCCGGAGATGGCGGCCTTGAGCCGCTCGTAGACCTGCTCCGACAACCGTGCGTTGCCGACGGGTGCGCCCAGGTCGGTGCTGGCGGGGTCGGATGAAGCGGTCACGTCGGCTCCTCGTGCGGGATCTCGGTGGGTGTCGGGGCAGCGACGGGTTGACAGATTCCACCCCGCAGGATGAGCATACCCAAATCGCTAATCGCCAATCGATTGGCGATTGAGTCAGTCAATTTGATCGAGGTAAGCAACCATGGCTTCGCCCGCACCTGTCACACCCCCTGCCGCAGCCCCCGCCACTCGTCCAGCTATCAACCTCACCCGGGTCCGGGCCGAGCTCAACGCCGCCGTGATCTGTGACGTTCTGGACGGCATCGGCCTGCGCAACCAGGCGCTCGCCCACGGCATCGTCCCGCTCCAGCAGGAAAAGGTGCTTGCCGGATTCGCGTTCCCGGTCGCCATCCAGCGCGTCTACGACGTCCCCGAGGCGCCCTTCGGCGGCCTGGTCGCCGCCCTCGACGCGATCGGCCCCGACGAGGTGTTCGTCACCCCGACCGCCCGCGCCACCGACATCGCCGTCTGGGGCGAACTGCTGTCGACGGTCAGTGCCAAGGGCGGCGCGGCCGGCGCGCTCACCGACGGCCTGGTCCGCGACACCCACCAGATCCGCGAACTCGGCTTCCCCGTCCACTCCTGCGGCACGATCCCGTACGACAGCAAGGGCCGCCACGAGATCGTCGCCCACCGCGTCGCGTGCGTGATCGACGGGGTGCGCATCGATCCGGGCGACCTGATCTTCGGCGACTGCGACGGTGTGGTGGTCGTCCCGCACGCGGTCGTCGAGCAGGTCGTCGAGGGCGCGTTCGCCAAGCGCACCGGCGAGCGCCAGTTCCTCGACGCGATCCTCGAAGGCTCCACGGCCACTGCCGCCTACGCGCGGTTCGGCGTCCTGTGAGCGCGCCGCACGGCCTGGACCGCGAGAAGCTGCGCGGGCTCGGCAGCCTGGAGCTCGACGCCACTGTGAAGGGCTTCCCGGCCCTGCCCGCCGGCACCACCGTCGACGCCTTCACCGCCGCGCGCCCCTCGCTCTTCGAAGCGGGGTTCCTGCCTCCGGTCATGGTGCTCAGGGAGAGCGCCCTGGATGCCAACATCGCGCGTCTGGCCGACTTCTGCACCACCCGCGGACTGCTGCTCGCTCCGCACGGCAAGACCATGATGTCCCCGCAGCTCGCCCACCGGCAGCTGACCGCGGGCGCCTGGGCCGTCACCGTCGCCACGGTCTCGCAGGCCCGCGTCTACCGCTCCTTCGGCGCCACCCGCATCCTGCTGGCCAACGAACTCGTCGACCCGGCCGGCCTCGCCTGGGCGATGGCCGAGATGGAGGCCGACCCGTCCTTCGAGCTGATCGCGTACGTCGACTCCCCTGAAGGCACCGGACTGCTCGCCTCCGCGCTCGCCGAACTGCCCGGCACCCGGGCGCTGCCCGTCCTGGTGGAACTGGGCACCCCAGGCGGACGTACCGGCAACCGCACGGCGGAGGGAGCACTGGCCGTCGCCGCGCAGGTCGCGCGCACCGGCCGGCTGGAGCTGCGCGGAGTTTCCGGCTTCGAGGGCGTGCTGGCCCACGACGCCGAAGCGGACTCCCTTGACACCGTACGGACGTTCCTGCGCACTCTGCGCTCGGTGGCCCGGAGCTTGCTCACCCCCGGCGGCTGCGGACGGGCGAGCGAGGAGCGGCCGTTCCTGGTGTCCGCCGGCGGTAGTGCCTACTTCGACCTCGTCGCCGAGGAATTGGCCGACGGCTGGGACCCGGAGCTGCCTGTACAGGTCGTGGTGCGCAGCGGTGCCTACCTCACCCACGACTCCGAATTCTTCGATGGCCTGTCGCCGTTCACCCGCGCCCCGCACGGCAGCCGGGAGAACCCGGGGCTGTTCGCCGCCCTGGAGGTCTGGGCGAGCGTCCTGTCAGTGCCCGAGCCGGGACTGGCCCTGCTCGGCGCGGGCAAGCGGGACGTTCCGTACGATATCCACCTGCCGCGTGCGGAGGCCGTCCGTACGGCCGACGGGACTGTGCGTCCGCTGCACTCGCTGACCGTCAGCGAAGTCAACGATCAGCACGCCTACCTGCGCGGGCCTGTCGAAGAGCAGCTCGCGGTCGGCAACTGGGTGCGGCTGGGGGTGTCTCATCCGTGCACCGCCTTCGACAAGTGGCGGCTCGTTCCGCTCGTCACGGACGACTACCGGGTCATCGACTGCGTCCGCACGTTCTTCTGAGACTCCTCGCCAGTCAACCCCTTTCCCTGCACCCCCTTCTCCGGAAGTCCACTTCACGAAAGCGGCACCACCATGACCAAGCGCCTCGTCACTACATCCGACGCCGCCGCACCGGGGGCCCACTACTCGCAGGGCATCGTCGCGAACGGCTTCCTGTACACCGCAGGGCTCGGCCCCCAGGACCCGGTCACCGGGGAGATCGTCGGCACCACGGTGCAAGAGCAGACCGAGCAGACCGTGGCCAACCTGCGCGCGGTGCTCGCCGTCGAAGGGCTGGACCTTGCCGACGTCGTCAAGGCGACCGTGCACCTCCAGTACCTGCACCGGGACTTCCGCGACTTCGACGGCGTGTACCGGGCGCACTTCCCGCTGCCGCTGCCCGCCAGGACGACCGTCGGGTCCGACCTCTGGAACATCCTCGTCGAGATCGACGTCGTGGCCGCCTTGCGGGGCTGACGCCCTCCGCATCTCCGTCCCGCTGCCACTGTTCGGCCCCACCCCGTCTGGAGTTCCCTGTGCCACCCCTTGCTCACAGCACCCTGGCCGCCGCCGCAGGTGCGTGGACGGGCCACGACACGGCCCTCGCCCTGTGGGCGCTGCTGTCGATAGCCGTCGCCATCACCCTGATTATCCGTTTCAAGGTGCACCCCTTCCTGGGGCTCACCGCAGGCACGATCCTGCTCGGCTTCACCGCGGGTCTCGACACGAACAAGATCGTCGAGACGTTCGAGAAGGGACTGGGCTCCACTCTCGGCAGCATCGCCAGTCTCGTGGTGCTCGGGTCGATCCTCGGCAAGCTGATGGCCGACTCCGGCGGCACCGACCGGATCGTGGACCGGCTGCTGGGCCGGGCCTCGCCCCGCGCGGTGCCCTGGATCATGACGCTGGTCGGGGCACTCATCGGCATCCCGCTGTTCTTCGAGGTCGGGTTCGTGCTGATGATGCCGATCATTTTCGCGGTCAGCCGCCGGGTGGGGGCCTCCCCGGTCCGGGTTGCGGTACCCGCCCTCGCCGGACTGTCCGTGCTGCACGGCCTCGTACCTCCGCACCCCGGCCCGCTGATCGCCATCGAGGCGCTGCACGCGGACCTCGGCCGGACCTTGATGCTCGGGCTGCTGATCGCCGTACCGACGGTGATCGTCGCGGGACCGCTGTACGGCAACTTCATCGCCCGGCACGTGAACCCGCAGCTGCCCGAGCCCATGGTGAAGGAGTTCCTCAACCGCGGCCGGGCCACCAACCCGCCCTCCTTCCTTACCTGCATCGGAACCCTGCTGCTGCCGGTCGTCCTGATGCTCTTCCGTACGGTCGTCGAGCTGACCACCGCCGAGGGCTCGACGCTGCGTACGGTCGCCGCATTCGTCGGCGCCCCGCTGATGGCGATGCTGATCGCGGTCACCGTCGCGATGTTCACCTTCGGGGTGTTCCGCGGCACAGATGCGGGCCGCCTCGGCGACCTGGTCTCGGGCGCCTTCGGCCCGATCGCCGGAGTCACCCTAATCGTGGGCGCCGGCGGCGGATTCAAGGAGATGCTTGTGGAGACCGGGGTGGGCGAGAGCATCGCGAAGGCCGCCCAGGCGTCACACATCCCGGCCGTCCTGCTGGCCTGGCTCACCGCAGTCGCCATCCGCTTCGCCACCGGCTCGGCGACTGTCGCCACTGTCACCGCGGCGGGCATCATGGCTCCCGTCCTCGCCCAGGTCGGCGGCGCGGACCCCTCGCTGGTCGTGCTGGCCATCGGAGCGGGATCACTGTTCTTCTCCCTGAACGACGCAGGTATCTGGCTCGTCAAGGAGTACCTCGGCACCAGCGTCGTCGACACCATCAAGACCTGGTCGGTGATGGAGACCCTGATCTCGGTAATGGGGCTCGCCGGGGTGATGACGCTCTCCCTGATCCTATGACGCTCCTTGTTCAGCCCGACCCTCCCACCGGCCTGCAGCCCGAGCACCTGACCGCAGCCCGGACCTGGGCAACAAACTTGCTGCACGTGAGCGGCCCGCCGTCGGCGGCCCCCACGTTGACAGTGCCCCGTCTACTGTCGTTCTTGCGGGCGGCCGTCCGTTACGCGACGTCAAACGGCCGCCTGACCAACTCCCCCACCTCGCGCAGCGCGAGTGATCGGGCCGGGCGCAATCTGCATTGCGATGCTCGGCAGTAACGGCTACCAGGTCTTCTTCCAGCCCAGCCGCTTACACGCGGTCACAATCCGGCTGCCCGTGCCGGTGTCGCCGTCAGTGTCGGTGTAAGAACGGCCAAGGAGGGCCAGGGAGGGGCGCAGTTCCCGCTGGAACACCTTCACCAGATCCGGCCTCGGCGTCCCATCGCGCAGCTGGGCAGCCACCCGCAGGCAGAAACGGCGCTCTGCCACCTTCAACGCAGCAGGATGCGCCACGGCCGGCGGCCCGCTCAGGCCAGGCATCGTGCCGACCTCAATCGCGAAGGGCGCCAAAGTGCGGCCGCTTCCGGCGGGGATCGCAGGCAACAGGACCAGCACGGCAGCAGCAAGACCCATCACGACCCGGCGGATGATCATGCTTGAAGCTAAGACCCCGGAAAGCCGCCTGCCCGCCGTGAAAGCCCGGCAGGTAGCAGGCCAGAGCAACCAGACCCGAGGCCCCAAGTCCTGCCGCGTGTACCGGAATCCGAGCATGCCAGCCACCAGCCGCGTGCAGCCCCCAGACGGTCCCCATGACTCGCTTCCAGGCACCCACCCAGCGAAGATTCCTGTGCGGAATCCGGACGGGTGCCCTCGCAACCGGCCCAGGCCCCGCCGCCGGGAACGGACGACAGCAATCTTCGGATCCGTTCTGACTATCAACAGTCACCGAATGCTCACCGGACCATCACCTTTCGCGCTTACGGTTCAGCTCAAGGAAAAAGCGGAGCCGAACCCTTGTCACGTAAGGAGCAATCACACATGCCGAATTCGCTCTCCCCAGGGAGTGGAACTATGTTGCCTCTCCCCTCCTTCCTCGGTGGGAGCATCCTTTCCGTGCTGGTTACATTGCCTGGAGCACCGGCCCTGGCAGTGGCACAATCGCCCGCAGATGAGCTGCGGCCGTTCTATGAGCAGGTACTCGCTTGGGAGCCGTGTTCTTTCGACCCTGAGGTCGAGTGCGCGTCAGTGGATGTCCCCTTGGACTACTCCCACCCCAAAGGTGAGCGCATCAAGGTGGCGATCAGCCGCCAGAAGGCAACGGATCGCGAGATGCGCAGGGGGGCACTGTTCTGGAACCCCGGTGGTCCTGGCGGTTCCGGGCTGAAGACACGCGATGGGAAGTCCGCACCGAAGGAGCAATTCAAGAACTCCGGGCTGAACACCGTCTACGACCTGATCGGTTTCGATCCACGAGGGATCGGCGAGTCGACCCCGCTGCACTGCGAGAAGGTCGAGGAGCTGCCCCCGATCGTGTCCCGGCCCACCGATGCAGACTTCGAGGTATTCGCAGCCTGGGGGAAGAAGTCCGAGGACGCGTGCGACAAAGTAGACGGACAGAAACGCCGGTTCTTCAACACCCGTAACACCGCCCGGGACATGGACATCATGCGAGCAGCCCTCAACGAGAAGAAGATCAACTACGTCGGCTATTCCTACGGCACCTACCTCGGAGCCGTGTACGGCAGCATGTTCGCGGCCCACCTCGATCGCAGCGTCCTCGACTCCTCAATGCACCCGGACCTTACCGGGCGCCCGTACATGATCTCGAAAGCGAAGGGCGTACGCCGTAACGTCGAAGTGTGGGCCTCGTGGGTGGCCGAGCGCGACAAGACTTTCGGACTGGGAACAACACGTGGCGAGGTAATGGAAACCGTCGAGACAGTCTCGGCTCAACTTGCCCAGGACCCTGTGGGGTTTTGGACCCAGAGCATGTTCGACCTGGGGATGGGCGACTCACAGCACTGGTCGACCTGGATCGAACTGGCCGAGCGGGTGGCCGCATTGCGCGATGGCGAGGACCCTGGAATAGACCTCACAGCTGATGCTGCGGCGTCCAAGCAGCGTGAACTGACCGAGGAGGCCAAGTACACCATCCTCTCCGAGGGCGACTGGCCCAGCGATCTGGACACCTACCGCGAGGACGTCCGTAACAACCGTGACCGCTACCCCTACGGCCTCGGAATCAACGACTTCATGCCCCATCCTCCCGCCTTCAGATCCTTCACCCCTCCTGAGAAACCGACGGACATCCAACGGGACGGGTATCCGCGCGGACTGGTTGTCCAGGCCGAACGCGACGTGAATACACCGTACGAAGGCGGCGTGGCTATGGCCGACCGGCTCGACCACATCCTGCTCACCGTCCAGGACGGACAGCACGGCCAGTACCTGGACCAGGGCAATGCCTGCGTGGACCAGCAAGTTGCCGCATACCTCCTGCGCGGGATCTTGCCGTCCGGTCCGGTGACATGCGCTGGCGGCGACTCCCCGCCGGATGTTCCTACCGATGCATAGCCCGTGCGCTCCCGACTGGCTAGCGGGTCGACTCCTATGCCGACGGACCGGGGCAGCTTGATCCGTAGCATGGAGCCACAGCCATCGGCCCAAGCCTCCGTGCGCGCACCGGAATCCGAGCAGGCTGGTCCACCGGCCGCGTGCCACACCCGGACGGTCCCCATGACTCGCGGCCAGGCACCGTCCGGGTGAAGACCCCCTGTGGGTTCCGGCCCTCGGCGCCGACTGCCCAGGGCGTGTCGATGGCGTCAATGCGCTCGGCTTGCTGCGGCCGCCGGTACGTCGGTGCGCGGTGGGGTGCGTGCGGGCGTGGTGCGGCCGAGGAGTTGGAGGGCGGCTTCCGGGCCGTGGTCGCGGCGGGTGGTGGCGACGCGGTCGAGGTCCCAGGCCATCTGTCCGACCACGGTGCGCCGTTGGCCGCGCTTCTCGACGGTGCCGCGGACCAGCAGTAGTCCGGAGCGGAAGATCCTGTGCTAGCCGCGCCTGGCCGTCTGCGGCGCGCGGTGTTAGTCCGCGATTGCCGGCGCCGAGTGTTGTGGTGCCGGGCCGTCAGAGATGGGAGTGAGGTCCACGGTTACGGGCTGCATGATGAGGGCGTACAGGCTCACGGCAGTCACCAACCCGGTCACGGACAGCGCGACGGTGCGGTGGAGCCATCGCCCCCTCCAGGCAAGGACCAACGCAAGGCTGGTAATGAAGAGCCCCACCAAGGGCAGCCAGCCCGAGCACATCACGCCCGCCAGGGCGAGCACGATGACAGGGCTTGGCCCCCAGATCCGGCTCTCCGTAGCGGGTGCGGTGCTCAACATCGCCTCATAGAACTTGCAGCTGCGGTTGACCGAGACCTTGCCGGTGGCGCCTCCGCGTATTTGTACGCAGGGCGCGTTCGACCCGACCCAGCCGTTGATGAAGCCGAAGCGCTCCTGCATAGAAGAGCGGATCTCCCAGCCCACGTTGCGCTTCCCGCTGCCGCCCTTCCCCATGTAGGTGAAGCGGGGGGGCATGCGCGGAGCCGCCCCGCCCCTGCACCATGTACGACGTGATCTTGTTCTTGCTGTTGGAGCACCAACGCAGTTGCTGCCACTGCTTGTACAGCAACATGCCGAAGCCGTTCTTGTGCTTGGCCTCCACTCCCCAGCGCCAGCACCCAGCCCGTTCCTGCACAGGAGTCGACTCATTGATCTCGACCTCGGTGGGGTTCATCCCCTCGACGTACAGGCGCTGTTCGGCCGGCGGCAGGACGTTCTAACAGGTGCGCTCCACTTACCGCCTTGCCCCTACCGTGCGCGCCTGCGCCTGCCATGGACGACCAGACTCATCGCAGCTGCCCCGGCAGCCAGCAGACCACCGGCCACCACCGCTATCGGCGTCGCGGAACCTGAGCCGGTAGCCGCGAGATTCCCTTCAGCCTTCGTGCCCGTGGCGCTGGCGGCGCCCGATGTCGCCGCACCAGAAGCACCACCGGCACCGGAATCGTTGTCGTCCGTCGCTTCCGAACCAACCCCGGCGCTCCCAGCAGTGCTGCCGGGGTGCGGGCTCGGGGCACCGCCGTCACTCGGGCCAGGCGTCGGAACAGGATCCGGATCCCCTCCATCACCCGGGGCAGGTGTCGGGTCGGACGTCGGCTCCGGGGAAGCGGGCACCTTCCACAGCTTTCCGGTGCCAGAATCCGCAAGGTAGAGATCACCCTTGCGGTCGACCGCAACGCTGTTCAGATACCTGAGCCCCAGGTCGACGGAGGTGACCTCGCCACTCGTGAGGGAAATCCTGGACAATGTGCCCTTACTCAGTTCACCAAAAACCGCGTAAGCATGGCCTTCGCCATCCAGAGCCATCGAACGGGGAGCTCGTGGCAGGCTGAATCGCTTCAGAACCTGTCCGGTCGTGACGGAAACCTTCACCAAATCCCGGTAGGACGTCAGGTAGGCATTCCCCTCGCCATCCAACTGGAGGCTGGAGACCGGGAGAGCGTCCAACTGCAGGGGAAGGTACGTGGCCTTCCCCGTGGCAAGCGAGACCTTGGTGAGGACAGGCTCCCCCTCCAGGTCGCCGGGGAGGTTGCCGCCGGTCGCAACGTAGAACGTTCCACTCTGTTCGTCCAGGGCCACGCCACAGCCACCCGATGTCGCATACGGGGCCGTCGCGTCCATGTAGGTCTCCGTGCCTCGAGCCAGATCCACATTCGACAGAAACTTTGCACCGCATCCCGCCCCATATCCACGGACGCCCGCAGAGTCCGCCACAAACTGCGAAACTCGCTGAAGATTTCCAAGCGGCCCAGAGACGGTCCCAGTCGCCAATGACACCTTGAACATCGGCTCCCGCGGGAATGAGTCGGTAGCTGTGCCGATCACGAAGGCGTTACCCGAATCATCCAAAGTGAGGGCACGCGCCGTACCAAGCCCCCGCGCTACCTCGACAGCGGCACCAAAGCCGACCAAGGTCTGCGCTGTTCCAGCGGTGGCGTCTGAAACTGCCGGATGCGACGGCTCCGATGCGGAGGCGGCGGAGCCCATACCGCTCAGCGCCAGCACCCCCGCCAGCACAGACACCACCAAATGCGGCCGCCGAAAGCGTCCTATCGCCACAACCCGTACTCCTTCACCACTCGAATCCAAGACCGGATCTAAAGAGGAGAAAGAACACATCAGCCGATGACGCTGCCCGCCCAAAGCTGTCACCGGCTGTGTGAACCGCCGTGGGTTGGTACCGCCCGTGTGCACGTCGACCTATCGGCGGACGGCTGCACCAACCTGGCCCACGCTGGGAACAAGCAAAGCCTGAGCGAGCCGTATGGCCAAGGAGGCCGCCATATGGGCAGGGTCCCGATCGCAGGGGCTGTTCAGTGGGCCGTTGCCGGGCGAGGTTCATTCGGCAGAAAGAAGGACAGGAACGCAATCTTGATCTCCCGGCTTGTGCCAACGTTCGTGTGGAACACGAAGTCGTGCCGCTCCTCCGTCGAGTGCCGGCCTAAACGCTTGTAGTTCGGATGCTCCTGAAGCTTCGCGCCACGGCGCTGATGCGAAACCGTTGTCTTGCAGTGGCCCAGTCAGCCGCCGCGGGGTGGGCTGGTCAGCCGCCGCACCCCCCACACCGCGAGCCCGGTTGCCAGGACGGGGGCGACTCGGCGGGTGAGGATGCCGTTGCTGTCGTTGCCGATGCCGTGGCCTGGCAACAGGCCGATGCGTATGGTCAGTTCACGGTTCGCCAGATCGCGGAGCGTGGAACGGAGCTGGTCGAAGGTCGAGTTGGTGGCCAGGATCAGTTCCAGGGCGCGGCGTGCGGCCTGCTCGCGGGAGAGGACGTCTCGGGCGAGTTCCAGCATCACGTCGGTGAGGGCGTCCTCGAAGACGTCGAGCGCGGACAGTTCGGGTGCGACCAGGCGTACCGAGCCTTCGATGTTGGTGATCGACTTGCCGAGCATGCCGACCATGGGGCTGGTGCGGATCCCGCGCTGGGCCGCGCAGCGCAGCACCTGGGTGAGGGCGACGCCGAAGTCGAGGTCCTCCAGGGCGGCGGCGGTGATCAGCGGTACGAGCCGTGTCATGTCCTCCTGGAATCCCAGGAGATCGGCGAACGGGGTCGCCCGGCCCATTTCGGTCCAGGCGGAGGCGAGTCCGCGGGCGTCGTTCTGGGCGAGGCTGGTCAGCGCCATGATGCCGAGCGACCCCAGGTTGCGGTCGATCCGGCCGACCATGCCCCAGTCGATGAGTGTGGCGCCGTGCTCGGGGTGGACGAAGATGTTGCCCGGGTGCGGATCGGCGTGGAACATCCGCTCCACGAAGTAGCCCCGGTACATGAAGGTCAGGAGGTCGCGGCCGATCCTGCGGCGTTGCTTGTCGGAGAAGGCCGACAGATCCGCCTGGTTCAGGGCCTCGCCGCGGGCCATGCTCTGCAGCAGGACCTGAGGGGTGGCCAGGTGGACGTCAGGGATGTGGATGCCCTTGAAGTCCCTTGCCATGCGCCGGCCTTGGGCCATGTGCTTGGCCTCGGTCGTGAAGTCCAGCTCGGGCTGCATGCAGTCGAAGATCACCTGGAGGGTCGCCTCGACATCGAGGACGGATCCGATACGGGGAACAGCATGGCCCGCGAACCGGGCGCCGCGCCGCAGATAGGCCATGTCGGCGTAGACCCGGGCCTGGGTGCCGGGCCGCATCACCTTGAGCACGGCGCAGCGGCCGTCGGCGAGGACCACGCGGTACACCTGGGCGAGCGAAGCGGAGCCCAGCGGGGACTCCGTGTCGATCTCACGGAACATCGCGGCCCAGCGCGGGCCGAGTTCCTGGCGGAGCACCGGTTCGAAGACGGGGAACGGCTCGGTGTGTACCGAGTCCTGGAGTCCGGCCAGTTCGGCAAGGACGGCGTCGGAGACGACGTCCGAGCGGGTGGCGAGGATCTGCCCGACCTTCACCCAGAACGGGCCCAGGCCCTCGATCACTTCGCGGATACGGCGGGCGCGGCGCTGCTGACGGGCCAGCTCGGCGTGCTCGACGCCGATGCGTTCCCGTGAGGTGAGCACATCGGCGACGAGGAGTGCCATCAGCTGCGCCACCTTGCAGCTGCGTACGCCCGATCCCTTTGTTCCGCTCAATCCGCTCACTTCGTCTGCCCGCCGCCGAGGAGGCCGAGCAGACCACCTTCCTTCTGCAGGAAGGTGGCGAGCAGGTCGGTCACCAGGTCCATGGTGCAGTCGACGTTTGTCGTCTCATGCCGCACCCGCAGCCGCTCACCGGCCTGCAACAGCGCCCGGAACTCCGTCAGTGCGACCTCCTTTCGGCCCTGCTGCGGATCGATGAGCCGGCCGTCCTCGGTACGGATCAGCATCCTCAAGGGACGGGGATCGGCAGCCGTCATGGCGCTCTCCTCGCGGCTGCTCACGAGCGGCCGAACAGCCACGTCGCCGCCTCGGTGTCGCTGTGAGCGGTGAAGAACTTCCCCAGCGCGTCGAGGAATTCCGACTTGGTGATCTGCCCGTCCCCGTCCCGGTCGATCTCCCCGAACCCGCGCGCGACATCGGCCGGGTGCAGCTTGGGTCCGAAGACCCGGCGGTACTCCGCCAGATCCAGATGTCCGCTGTGATCGCCGTCGACCACGTCGAATACGGCTGCCATGGCCTTGAGCAGGCCGGACGGCGGGCGCCCACCGGGCTCCGACAACGTGCCGGCCACGAACTCGTCGCAGGAGACGCGGCCGTCGCCGTCCGTGTCCAGTGCAGCAAGTTGAGCCCACCAGGTGTCGAAGGCTTCGTAGACCCGCTGTTCGGCCTCGTCGGTGAGCTCCAGCGGCCAGCACACCGAGCGCGCCATGGCCTGCAGATCCTCACGGGCGAGGAAGCCGTCGCCGGTCTGGTCGAGCACCTCGTCGAAGAACCGTTTCACCCGCGCCGGACGCGCATCACCCCCGTGCCTGTGCGATGCCGGAATGCGCCGCCGGGATGCTCGGGACTCGGCAGGTCGGCCTTCCAGGGCAGCCGATGCGAGCGGCAGATACCGCCACCGCACGGGCACGCCGGCCAGACACCACCGGGCTGTGCGGTGCACCAGCCAGGACAGGGCACGGTCGCGGCGCCGGGCGGGCAACTGCAGGCGACTGCTGTACGTGGGCGGCAGATCGGCCCGCAGGACGGACCCCATCACCGCCTCGGCGAGCGCGCACACCGCTCGCCACAGTGGCGCCGGACACCAGGACAGCCAGGGGGGTACGGGTAAGGAGGCGTAGAGGGCGCCGAGGAGATGACGGGCCTCGGGGTTGTCCTCGAGCACCTCGTCGACCATGGACGCGACGTACTGGTGGCAGTCCGTCACGTTGCGTGGCACGGCGCTGTCGGCCATGCCGAACGAGACCATGATCAGCCGCCACTCGTCGTACAACTGCGACTCCTGAGCGGGGGTGAGTGGCCGGCCGCCCAGCCGCTCCATGGTGACCATGGCGTCGAAGAGGGTGACCGCGATCCAGGTGCGGCTCGCATCGTCCAGGCCGTCGTAGCGGCGGCCCTGGTCGTCGGTGCCGTTGATATGCCGGTGGACGCGGCGGATCCGGTCGAACTCGCGGGACCGGGTGTCCTCGTCGCCGTAGGTGACGCGTTGCAGGCTCTCGAGGGTGACTTCGAGGCGGCGCAGCGGCCGCGTCCGGTAGGTCGAATGACGGGCGAGTGCCGCACCGCCGGCGGGCAGCGCCGCCTCCAGAATCAGGGCCCGCCCGGTCACGAGAAGCATTCTTCGTTGGCCCAGCAGACGCCAGCACAGCGATCCGGGCCCGGGTAGGGGATGGTCACTCACGCGATACCTCCTGCAGCGGCGATGAACGCAGGCTTCCTGCGCGCGCCCAGCCCTTCGCAAACTCGGAACGGCTGCGGCCTCTTTCCCGTATCGCTGGAGGCAAGGGCGCTTTCGAGGCAGCCAGTTCAAGGACGACGGAATTCAAACCCCCTGTTTTCCAGGGCGAATTGATCGCGAAAGAGAACTCGATCGAGTGACGCAATGTCCACCTGCCCGGGATGTGCACGGTCTCGGCATGGGCATAAAGCGACCTGGGTACACCAGAAATGTCCACAGCGGAGTACTGGCACCACGAGATGGATGTACATGTTCGACGCGCGCATCATGGAAACTCTGAAGAGTACGAGCCGCACCTTCTTCCTTCCCATCATGCGGCTCGATGGGGAACTACGGGATACCGTCGCGGCGTACTACCTCGCCAACCGGGCCCTCGACCAGATCGAGGACCATCCGGATCTGACGCCCGAGGCCAAGATCGACCTGCTGTGCGGAGTGAGCCGCCTGCTGCAGGAAGAAACGTTCACTCCGGGCCAGGTCGACCGCCTCTTCCATCCCCATCGCACCCACCTGGAACCGGTCACCCGGCGCTTCTACGACTGGGCCGTCCAACTCCCGCCGCGCGACATCGCGCCACGCCTGTGGGATTCCCTGGCAACCCTCGCTGACCGGATGGCCGACTGGGTCCGGGCGGACTTCCGCATCGACGGCCAGGCGGACCTGGACCGCTACACGTTCGCGGTGGCGAGCTCCATCGGCATCACGCTGTCGGACCTGTGGAACCGGCATGCCTCGATCGTCACCGGTTTTCCCGAGGCCGTCGCCTTCGGACGGGCGGTCCAGGCGGCGAACATCGCCTGGAACCACGAGGACGACTTGGCACGGGGTGTGGACTTCTTTCCCACCGGCTGGACGACCGACGACATGTGCGGTTACGCCCGTCGGCATCTCCCCGCCGCAGAGGCGTATGTCGAGTCCATTCCGGCAGGACCGATCAGGGACTTCTGCTCGCTCACCCTGGATATCTTCCGTGCGACTCTGTCCGCTCTCCAAGAGGGAACTCCCTTGGACCGGACGACCATTACCGCGCTCGCCGACCGGTATGCCGTATCCGATTGACACGGTCGCAGAGGTATCAGATCACGCCGTCCGCAGGCGTGTCGGATTCATCCGGCCGCACACAGCACCCCACTTGGGAGGAATAAGTGAACATCAGCAAGGCGTGCGCCCGCTTCGGACGTCTGCGAGCTGCCGGAGCACTCGTCGACCCCGACGAACTCGATGAAATCTGGCAGGCATTCGAATGTCTGCGGCCCGAGGAGGTTACGGGCGACTGGCGAGGAATTGAGTTCGATACGGGCCATCTCAGGAACGGGCAATCGGATTCCGTCGCCTGGTATCGGAAGACCTTCGAGTCCCTGCTCGACGCCAGACCACTGATGTGCCGCGACGACGACAGTGCGCTCTATTCCTCTGTCGAACCTGGCCAGAGCGAAGTCACCTTGTGGTCCGTCGAGTTCCGGGGCGAGACCGCCACGACCATGGTCCGCGACGGGCGGCCGCTGTTCGACCAAGCCAAGAAGGTGGACGACGGCACGCTCACGTGGATCATGAACGGGGAGGGACGGCTCCACCAGGAGCGGCACCTCTCCTTCTCCCTCGACCGGGACTGACGGCGATGTCCCGGCCCTGCCCGTCACGCGCCGTGGCGGCTCTGCGTATGGCGGGGGCACTGCTGGCGTGTACGGCCGCCGTGAGCATCCTGCTGCTGCCCGTGTCGCCGGCGCTCGCGCGGACGCCCGAAGTGGTCGAGTCCCGCCCGCCCGTTGTCACTCGCGCCGAGGGCTGCGGCTACGCCGGCGTCGACCTCAATCTGGCCGAACTAGGGCGGATCGCACGGGAACGGGACGTGGAGGAAACCGTACGTGCGGCCTGCCGACGCACGCCTCCGCCTCCTTCGCCACCACCGCCCGCAGCACCGGTGAAGCCGCCACCGACCGCCGTGCAGCCCGCCGTACCGCCCCCGTCACCGCCACCACCTCCGACACCTCCGAAGTCGCCGGAACCCTTTGAGCCGGTGCCCGCCAAGCCGCCACCGCGCGTCACTCCCAGCCCCACGCCCATCATCCCCCGCGCCTACCGCGGCGCCCCGGGCAAGAAGGGCCCCGAGGGCCAGCCGCTCACCTCGAAGACGCTGCTGCTCGTTGCCCCCGCCGTACTTGCTGCCGCCGCGCTCGGCGCGGGCCGCGGTCGCCGCTGACCACGACGTCCGCGCCGTCTGTGTCGCGCGACGCCGGACACCTCGCTTCACGCACCACCCCAGAAACCGGAGATGGGCATGCCTCCTTGGCTCGTCATGCTGTGCGCCGTGGCCGCGATCGGCGCGGTCATCTACCTCACCACCGGACTCGTCCAGCGCCGCGTCGGCGAGGACGACGACCCCTCACAAACCCCTGATGTCATCGAGTACATGACCATGATGATCGGCGTGGTCTACGCCATCGTGCTGGGCCTCGCCATCGCAGGCGTCTGGGAGGCCCGCGGCTCCGCGCAGACCGTCGTGGACACCGAGGCCCAGGCGCTGCACGAGGTGTACGAACGGGCCGAGGTGTTCCCGGAGAAGGAGCGCACGGCGATCCGGGACAGCGTGGACGCGTACGTCACCTACGCGGTCGGCACCGAATGGTCCCACCTGTCCGAGCAGCACCGGATGACCGACGAGGGCAACCGGCTCTTCACGGCCGTACGACGCGCCGTCCAGGAAAGCGAGCCGCGCAACGAACTCCAGGGGCAGGCCTACGCGCCGATGACCGACCAGGTCGCCATCGCCGACGACGCCCGCACCGCCCGCGCCTCCGCGGCCGAACCCACCATGCCGGGCGTCGTCTGGCTCGGTCTCGTGACTGGTGCGCTGGTGTCGATCGGCATGGTCTTCGCCCTGCAGATCCGGCGTACACCAAGGGAGTTGATCGTGGCGGGGCTGTACTCCGCGCTCTTCGCCTTCCTCCTCTATCTCATCTGGGACATGGACACCCCCTTCAGCCGCTCGATGGCGATCGGTACGGACGCGTTCCTGCATCACTTCCCCGGAGCGGACGGCTGAGCATGCCGGTCGCACCGGCCCCGAGCCAGCCGCCACGTGTAGCAGGGGCTGGAACTGGGTCGTTGCGGACGAGGTGGGTGACGCGGCCCCGGCTGGCGAGTCAGGCAGAAGAACACGAGCCTGCCGCCGAGCCGTATCGAGTGCTCAAAGCGGGAAGGACTGGTGGGGGTCGGCGAACCAGAGGGTCCTGTAGGCGGACGTCAAGCACGGGCAGGCACGGAGTGATGGCGCAGGCGTCGCCCAGCCACCACTCGAGCCGCTCGTCATCGTGCCTGAAGGCAGCGTGGCCGATGCGGGCCGGGGACACGTCCACACCGATCCCAGGAGCGCAAGCTTCGTCGACCACCGTGACCCGAAACAGGCCCAGGCCGCCACCCGCACCGCCCGGCTGCCCTCGACCCCGAAGAGTTCCCCGCACTCACCGGCACCCTCACCGCCGTCGTCCACGGAGTCGTCTCCCATGACATCTGCTACGGAGCACTGCACCAACTCATCGACGCCGCCAACCCCGCCACCACCCACGGCACACCATCGAGCTGAACAACTCCTCGAGGCCGGGTCTGTACATCCGGACTTCCGTCACGGACGCGGACGAAGGCGTAGCGGCCCGGCGGTACTCCACCCCAGAGCAATCTCGGGGGCGCCGGGCCTCACCCACGCACACCTTGTCGGCACGGGCTGGCGTGACCCTACCGGCGATCAAGGAACCAAGGAGAGCCGTCCGCAGGAATCGTCCGTCCCTGCTCAGTCGCGGTGCAGGGTCTGGTAGTGCTCGACCGCCTGCGCCGTACGGCCGGCCCCGTACACCCAGAGGAACTCGGCGAGTTCGGGATGGGTCTTGGCCAGCGCCTCGGCTGCGTCGAGGAGGTCCGCCGCGTGCGCGGTTGCCCTCAGGGCGTCCTGGATCTCGCGGACCGCGCGGAGCACCGTCGGCCCGGCCGGCTTCGGGGCCTTTTCGCGTGGTGCGGGCAGGAACACCTCCGACCGGTGCTGGCTGATCATCTCCAGGCGGGCGGCAACCTCACCCTCCTCCACCGTGCCTTCCCGCTTCTGCCGGGCGAGCTCGCGCAGCATGGTCAGCCGGGGCACGAACGCAGCGTTGTGGCTGTTGGCACGCTGACCGGACGCCAGCTGCGACAGCATCGGCGCCGACACCCCCAGCACCGGAGCGAGACGGGCCTGGTTGAGCCCGAGATCGTCGAACAGCCCCTGGAAAATGTCGCCGAGGGGCGTGCCGTACCAAAGACGCTGCTGCCCTTTCGCTTTGGCGCGGGCAGCCTGCTGGGTGGTGTCCAATGCATTCCCTCATCGCGGCAGCGGGCAGGAACTGCAGGATACGGATATACCAGGCATTGCAGCCATCACCCGAGTGGCGGATGAGAGGCGGCAGGGGGACCCTGTAAGTACGGACCGGCGCTGGTGGATGTGCCCCCGTTGCAGCCCCGTCGCCGACCCGATGGCCGAGAGCGGACGATACGCGCGGTCTTCCAGACGCTGTGTCGCCGAAGTCGCCCCCGACCAACAGGACTGCGGTAGCCATGCTCCTCCGGCTACCGCAGTCCACCCCTGTTGAGCGGGTGTCGTCGGCTCGAGGCGCCAGTCCATAACGGTTCTTCTTTCAGCAACGCCGCAACACACGCGGTAACGACCTTCGCGTGTCGGGTTCGCCGTCGGTCTCGGCTAGGAATAATCCCGAAGCGGGGCACACTTAACGCAATTTCGGACAGTTTCCGTACCCAGTGTCGGAGACGCATACGTTGAGAGTGCGGGCGCCCTTGACCCTGGTCCTCTCCGTGCACGCCCTCTCCGCGCAATAGAGGCTCTGCGCACCTCACGGATCTACAGGAGCTGGTGGGCCTCATGCGTGTGCGCCCCGACCTGTTCGACGAGTGCCGCCTGGTCACCGCCGAAGGCGAGCTCGACCTGACGACCATCACCCCGTTCACCCAGGCCCTGTGGGACTCCCGCAACGCTGCCGGATGCCCGTTCCTCATCGTGGACTTGAGCCTGGTCTCCTTCATGGACAGCAGCGTGCTCAGCCCACTGAACGACGCATGGACGGACTGCTCACACCGGCACGGCTGGGTCCGCGTGATCTACCACAACAGACTTGGTCTGCTGTTCCGGGCATCAGGCGGCAACAGCCACTTCCCTCGCTACCACAATCGCCGCAACGCCTGGCAGGGCCTTGCCGGGCCGTGAGCCGCTACCAGGTCTTCTTCCAGCCGAGGCGCTTACACGCCGCGACAATCTTCTTGCCCGTGTCCGTATCCCCGTCGGCCTCAGCGTAAGAACGGCCCAACAGGGCCAGGGACGGGCGCAGCTCACGCTGGAACACCGCGACGAGGTCCGGCCTCGGCACCTGATCCCGCAGCTGGGCAGCCACCCGCAGGCAGAAACGGCGCTCTGCCACCCTCAACGCAGCAGGATGCGCCACGGCCGGCGGCCCGCTCAGGCCAGGCATCGTGCCGACCTCAATCTCGAAGGGCGCCAGGGTGCGGCCGCTTCCGGCGGGGATCGCAGGCAACAGGACCAGCACGGCAGCAGCAAGGCTCATCATGGCCCGGCGGATGATCATGCTTGAAGCTAAGGCTCCGGAAGGCGCATTGCCCGCCGTGGAAGCCCGACGGGTGAAAACCAGACCAGCCCCCTTGGCCGCGCCGGGGAAGTCGGCCCAAGTCCCTCCTCACGCAACGCAGTCCACACATGCGGGCGTTCACGCACCGGCGACACCCGGACAGCCCACATGACTCGCGCCCAGGTTCCCATCGAGTGAAGATACCCCTACGGAGCCCAGTCGAATGTCCCTAGCAAACGACCAAGGCCCGATGGCCGGGAGTGGATGACGCGCGCGAACCGTCATCCCGCAGCGCATCCCGGCCCCCTGCGACTGCGGCACCCACGGCCCGGACACGTCGAGGCTGCCGCAGTCGCACCCTTGATCGCCCTGAACGGACCCCGTATGCCCCACACGCCTCCCCGTAGTTGCACGCGGTCTACCACCGCAGAGGCTTCCGCCCCACCGGTGCCAGGATGCCTTACGTGCCTGACCCCACCGCCCGCGAACTGGAACTCCAGCTGCCGCTCGCTGAATGACCCGTAGCGCCCGGGCCCCTGAACGGGGGACCTGCCAGCCCGTCGACGCACTGGCCAACACCTGACTTGCTGCACTAGGGCGTGTCCGCAAAGTTAGGGGAGCCAGAGTCGTAGGCAGGCGAGGGTGACCATGGCTTGGTAGTGGCGGGCGCGTTTGTCGTAGCGGGTGGCCAGGGCTTTGTTGTGCTTGAGCTTGTTGAAGCAGCGCTCGACGGTGTTGCGGCGCCGGTAGGCGGCCCGGTCGAGTCGGCAACGGCTGTGGCCGCGTCGGATGCGGCCGTTGATCTGGTCGATCCGCTCCGGGATGGTGGCTTTGATGCCTCGCCTGCGCAAGTAGGTGCGGATCTTGGCGGACGAGTATCCCTTGTCCGCAGCGACCAAAGTGGGGCGGGTGCGAGGTCGGCCGGGCCCGCAGCGTTCGATGCGGATGCGGGTCATGACCGCCTCGAATTGGGTGCAGTCGTTGACGTTTCCGGCGGTCAGGGTGAAGGCCAGGGGTCTGCCGTGGCCGTCGCAGGCGAGGTGGATCTTCGTGGTCAGTCCGCCGCGGGACCGGCCGATCGCCTCGCCTGGCCAGAGCCCCCTTTTCGGGCTCCGGCCGCGTGCTGGTGGGCCCGCACGGTCGTGGAGTCGACCGACACGATCGTCCAGTCGACGGCGCCGACGGCATCCGAATGCTGCTGGACGTGGGCCAGCAGGCGGTCCCAGGTGCCGTCGGCCGACCAGCGGCGGAAGCGTTCATAGACCGTTTTCCAGGGCCCATAGCGTTCGGGCAGGTCCCGCCAGGCCGCCCCGGTGGACAGCTTCCACAGGATCCCGTTGAGCACCTGCCGCCGATCACGAACAGGGCGGCCCATCCGCGACGGAGCCAGCAATGGCTCGATGACCACCCATGCCTGATCAGTCAACTCATGACGACGCACCACGAACAAACCAACGCGCCAACCACTTTGCGGACACGACCTAAAGGCTGTTGCAGAAGGCTGTATTAGGGCAGGTCAGGGCCGGTTCGCGGGGTGTGGTGGTCATGTCGTCAGGGCGAGGTTGTGCATGTGGGCGACGGCTCGGACCGCGTGGTGGAGGCCGTCACCGTGTTGCCGGCAGTCGCGGAGGATCTTGTAGGTCTTCATCCGGGCGAAGGTGTGCTCGACG